>CAJBIS010000412.1 GCA_903953195.1 uncultured Actinomycetes bacterium | reverse complement strand
TGATGAACTCGGGGCGGAAGAAGTCGTGCGGGTCGCCCGGCAGGTTGGACGTCATGATCAGCACGACGTTCGAGAAGTCGACCGTGCGGCCCTGGCCGTCGGTCAGTCGACCGTCGTCGAGGAGCTGCAGCAGCACGTTGAACACGTCGGGGTGCGCCTTCTCGACCTCGTCGAGCAGCACCACCGCGTACGGCCGACGGCGCACCGCCTCGGTGAGCTGCCCGCCCTCGTCATAGCCGACGTATCCGGGCGGGGCGCCGATGAGCCGGCTGACCGCGTACTTCTCCATGTACTCCGACATGTCGATGCGGACCATGGCCCGCTCGTCGTCGAACAGGTAGTCGGCGAGACTGCGCGCCAGTTCGGTCTTGCCGACACCCGTCGGACCGAGGAACAGGAAGCTGCCGATCGGACGGTTCGGGTCCGACAGTCCGGCCCGACTGCGGCGGATGGCGTTGGCCACCGCGCTCACCGCGTCGTCCTGGCCGATCACCCGCTCGTGGAGCACGTCCTCGAGTCGGACGAGCTTGGCCATCTCGCCCTCCACGAGCCGCGACACCGGCACGCCGGTCCAGCGCGACACCACCTTGGCGATGTCCTCCTCGTCGACCTCCTCCTTCAGCATCCGACGTTCGGCCTGCAGTGACGCCAGCACCTCGGTGGCGGCGTCGACCTCGCGCTGGACGACGGGCAGGTGGCCGTAGGTCAGCTCGGACGCCCGCTGGTAGTCGCCGTCGCGCTCGGCGCGCTCGGCATCGGCGCGCACGCTCTCGAGTCGCTCCTTGAGCGCCTGGATCTCGGTGATCGCGTCCTTCTCGGACTGCCAGTGGGCCCGCATCGAGTCGGCCTGCTCCCGCAGGTTGGCGAGCTCCTCGTCGAGGGCCGCGAGCCGTTCCTGTGCGACGGCGTCGGTCTCCTTGGCGAGTGCCACCCGCTCGATCTCGAGGCCGCGGATGCGGCGCTCGACGACGTCGATCTCGGTCGGGACCGAGTCGATCTCGATGCGCAGGCTGGACGCGGCCTCGTCGACGAGGTCGATGGCCTTGTCGGGCATGAACCGACCGGTCAGGTAGCGGTCGGAGAGCACGGCCGATGCGACGAGCGCCGAGTCCTGGATGCGCACGCCGTGGTGCACCTCGTAGCGCTCCTTGAGGCCGCGCAGGATGGCGATGGTGGACTCGACCGACGGTTCGCCGACGAAGACCTGCTGGAAGCGACGCTCGAGCGCCGGGTCCTTCTCGATGTACTTGCGGAACTCGTCGAGCGTCGTGGCACCGACCATGCGGAGTTCACCGCGGGCCAGCATCGGCTTCAACATGTTGCCGGCGTCCATGGCGCCCTCGCCGGTCGCACCGGCGCCGACGACGGTGTGCATCTCGTCGATGAACGTGATGATCTCGCCGGCCGATGCCTTGATCTCGTCGAGCACGGCCTTGAGCCGCTCCTCGAACTCGCCGCGGAACTTGGCGCCGGCGAGCATGGACGTGAGGTCGAGCGCCACGAGTCGCTTGTTGCGCAGCGAGTCGGGCACATCGCCCTCGACGATGCGCTGGGCGAGGCCCTCGACCACCGCGGTCTTGCCGACGCCGGGCTCGCCGATGAGCACCGGGTTGTTCTTGGTGCGCCGCGACAGCACCTGCACGACGCGACGGATCTCCTCGTCGCGACCGATGACGGGATCGAGTCGACCGCTGCGGGCGTCCTCGGTCAGGTCGCGTCCGTACTTCTCGAGGGCCTGGTAGGTGTCCTCGGGGTTCTGCGACGTGACCCGCTGGGTGCCGCGCACCTCGGCGAGCGCCGCGAGCACCTGCTCGCGGGTCAGCCCGTCGAAGCGTCGTTCGCCGACGGGTCGGTCGGCATCGGCGGCCACCAGCGCGAGCAGCAGGTGCTCGGTCGACAGGTAGTCGTCGCCGAGTTCCACACGGGCGGCGTCGCCGCCATCGAGGACGGCGATGAACGCCTTGCCCGGCCGGCTCTCCGATCCGTACGA
>CAJBIS010000411.1 GCA_903953195.1 uncultured Actinomycetes bacterium | reverse complement strand
GTCGGGCGCGCCCGCCATGACGACGGGCCGGCCGGCGGCCAGGTACGACTGCACCTTCGATGGCACCGAGTACTCCGACGCCTCATCGGTCAGCAGCGCCACGCACACGTCGCTGCTGGCGAGCACGTTGCGGAGCTGGTCGAACGGCTGGAACGGTTCCACCATGAGCCGGTGGTCGCCGGTCGGGACCGCAGCGCGCAGTTCATCGGCGAACTCCCCCTCGGACACGACCACCAGTCGTTCGCCATCGGGTTCGAGTTCGGCGGCGACGTCACGGAGCAGCGTCCAGTCGTGCTTGTACCCCAGCGTGCCCGCGTACAGCAGCACTCGCTCGTCGACGAGATTCCGGGCGCGGGCCCACGCGTTGTCCCGCGGTTCGGGCTCGATGCCTGACAGCGGCGCCCAGTTCTCGATGACGGTGACCCGGTCGTCGGGGACCCGGGACTCGCGCAGGTAGGGCCGGAACGACTCGCTGATCGCGACGACGTGGTCGGCCCGACGGACGGTGGTGCGCTCCATCAGTTCGACGGCGCGTGTGGTCAGCCCGGCGCCGCGTCCGATGATCTGCTGGGCATCCGATTCCGAGGCCTTCGCCAGGATGTCCTGCAGCCAGATGACCGATCGGATGCCGAGGAGTCGGGCCGAGCGGGTGAGCGCGTACTGGGCGAGCGGCGGCGTCGTGCTCATGATGATGACGTCGGGCCGTTCGCGGGCCATCCACCGCGTCAGCCGGGCGGCGAAGCGGAGTTCGTGGCCCGCCCGAGCCGCCGGCCGGTACTTCGGGAACTCGGCACCGAGGTCGATCGGGAGTACCTCGACCCCCGCCGGCCGCTCGGTGTCGTCGAAGGGCCCCTTGCCGACCACGAATCCGCTCAGGTGCGTGTGGGTGACCCGGTGGCCACGTTCGACCAGCGCCCCACTCAGTTCGAGCGGGAACGCGTGGCCGACGAAGTCGCAGAGAAGGATGTGCACCGGATCAGGTCTCGCAGTCAGCGTCGCACGCCGAGGCCCCGACGCTCGTTCGAACGGCACGAAACTAGCAGTGGACCTCCGGGCGTCCGGGTGCCGGGATCACGGGGACAGGGTGCGGGCTACCGTGGCGGAATGGCTGGAGCGTACGCAGGGATCACGTACGGGAGCCGCAACTGGCTCGTCCGCACGATCCACCTCCGTCGGTTCGACAACATCCGGGAACTCCTGCAGCTGCGTCGGGCGTCGTCGTGGCTGGACTACGGCGCCGGCGACGGCAAGCTCATCGCCATGGTCCAGCCGACCGGTCGCACGGTGGCGTACGAACCGGTGGAGCACATGCGCGAGGCCTGCGTCGAACAACTGGACGGTCTCGACGTCGACGTCGTCGACCAGGTTCCCGATGGACCGTTCGATGTCGTCACAGCACTCGAGGTGCTCGAACACCTGCCACTTCCCGAACGACGACGGTTCTACGACGTGGTGCGCGCCAACGGTGCGGCCCGCGTGCGCTGCATCGTCGAGGTGCCGGTCGAGTACGGACCGGTGCTGGTGGCCAAGGCGCTGGGCCGGCAGTTCATCAAGCGACGACCTCGGGAGTACGGCACCACGGAACTGTTGCGGGCCGGGCTCCTCGGCCGGGTCGCGGACACGTCGAACCGTTTCGACGAGCGCGACACGCGGACGTGGATCGGCGCGCACAAGGGGTTCGACGTCCGACGGCTTCGTGCCGAGCTCCGGCAGCTGGGCACCGTCGTCGAGGTGCGACGGTCGCCGTTCCGGTTCCTCCCCGCCTGGTTGAACCAGTGCGTGATCTTCGTCGTCGACGTCGAGTCCGATCAGTCCGGGAGTGGGCACCAGTGCTGAGCCCGAGGCGAACGTGAACCGGATCCGAGCGCTGTGGCGTCGTGTGGTGCTCAAGTGGGAGCACACCGTTGGTCGTGTCGCCGTCCGCGTGTCGGTCGGGCGACTCCATCCTGTTCCGATGGTTCGGCTCGGTAGCTCCTACGGGGGTTGGTGGACGCCACTGACGGTGCTCGAGCGCGCTCCCGTGTGCCTCTGCGTGGGTGCCGGTGAGGACATCACGTTCGACGCGGCGCTCGCTGAGGATCACGGGTGCACGGTCGTCACGGTCGACCCGACGCCCCGTGCCATCGAGCACGTCGCGGCGCATCAACCTGCCGGCCGGTTCACGTTCCTCCCGGTCGGGTTGGCGGCGACGACCGGCACGCAGCGCTTCTACACCCCGCGCAACCCTGAGCACGTGTCGCACTCGATGGTGAACCTGCGCGGCACCGACTCGTTCTTCGAGGCCGAGTGCCTGGGTCCCGCCGACCTGCTCGAGCGAGCCGGCTGCGGTGAGCCCGAGCTGGTGAAGCTCGACATCGAAGGGGCGGAGCACCAGGTGCTTCCGGCGATGTTCGCCGCCGGGCTGCGGCCGTCGGTGCTGTGCGTGGAGTTCGATCAGCCGGTTCCTCCGTCGCTCGTGTGGCGAACGAGTCGAGCGGTGCTCCGAGCCGGGTACCACGCGGCGGTGGTCGACCAGCTCAACGTGACCTTCGTGTCGACGTCCGTCTGATCGCCGCCGACGGTGGGAACGCCGGGAGCGTCAGCGGTACGCTCGGCCTCTCGGCCAGCTCAGGAGACGCGCCATGGCTCACGTTCCGTCCGCACCCGGTGACCACTACACGCTGATCTCGGCGGACTGTCACGCCGGTGGGAGCCACGACCAGTACCGCGAGTACCTGGATCCGGCGTACCGCGACCAGTTCGACGCATGGCGCGGCGAGTACCGCAACCCGTTCCGGGATCTGGGCGACCAGCGCAAGCTCCGCAACTGGGACGACGAGCTGCGCATCAGCCAGCAGGAGGCCGACGGTGTGGTGGGCGAGGTCGTGTTCCCCAACACCATCCCGCCGTTCTTCCCGAGCTTCGTCCTGTTCGCCGGCCCGCCGCGACCCGAGGAGTACGAACTGCGCCGTGCCGGGGTGCACGCGCACAACCGCTGGCTGGTCGACTGGTGCTCGCGGTTTCCCGACCAGCGCGCCGGGATCGGTCAGATCTTCCTGAACGACGTCGACGACGCGATCGCCGATGCCCGCTGGATCGCCGAACAGGGCCTGCGCGGTGGGGTGCTGCTCCCGAACGTGCCGCCGGACTGCACCTGGGTGAAACCGCTGTACCACCCGGACTACGAGCCGCTGTGGGCCGAGCTCGAGGCGCTCGGTCTGCCCGTCAACGTGCACGGCGGCACGGGGTTGCCGGACTACGGCGCGTTCGCCTTCTCGCTGCTGCTCTATCTCGTCGAGGTGCCCTTCTACGCGCAGCGGCCACTCGTGCACATGATGCTGTCGGGCGCGTTCGAACGACATCCCGACCTGAAGTTCGTCATCACCGAGTCCGGCGCCGAGTGGATCGTCCCGCTCGTCGAGCGCCTCGACGGCGTGCTCGAGACCATCCGGGCCACGGGCGCGACCGGCGAACTGCGTTTCGCCGAGGAGGCCGTGCTGCCGAAATCGGCCACCGAGTACGTGCGACAGAACGTGTGGATGGGTGTCAGCCAGCCGACACCGGGCGACCTGCGCGCCCGTGACGTGCTCGGCCCCGATCGGTTCATGTGGGGCAGTGACTACCCGCACGACGAGGGCACGCACCCGTTCACCGTCGAGGGGTTGCGAGCCCTCTTCGGCGACCTGCCACCCGCCGAGATCCACGAGCTGGTCGCCGGCAACGCTGCCGCGCTCTACGGCTTCGACCTGGATGCGCTGGCGCCGATCGCGGAGCGGGTGGGGCCGACGGTCGAGCAGGTGGCGACGCCGCTCGACGAGTTGCCTGCTGACGCGAACGACGCGCTGCGTCGCGCCGTCGGCGCCGCCTGAGGTCCGCCGTCCCAACGGCACCACATGTCGGCGGCCGTGTGCGCCGCTCAGAGTTCGCCGGACGTGCCGTCGAGTCGGACGACGAAGGCCCGCGCGTCGTGGCGACTCAACAGGGCCTTGCCGTGAATCGGTCCGCTCAGCATCACCGCCGTCGTGAGCAGCTCGGCGGTGGCGGCGTCCGGCGCGGTGACGGTGATCGACGCCACCTCGATCTTCGCGGGCGCGCCGTTGCGCGGGTCGAGGATGTGATGTGCCGCACCGCCGGTCGGTGAGTGCCACCGGCGGCGGAACGGCGAGCTGGTGGCCAGCCCGCAGTCGCTGATCCCGAGTTCGACGATCGGCGGCAGCGTCTCGTCGAACGGATTGCCGACGTGGATCACCCACGCATCGGCACCGCTGTCCCCGCGGACGCGCAGATCGCCACCGAGATTCACGAGCGTTCCCGCGACACCGCGGTCCACCAGTTCGGCCGACACCAGGTCGGCGGCCAGGCCCTTGCCGATGCCGCCGGGATCGAACGCCGCACCGTCGTCCAGACGGGCCGTGGTGCGGTCGGCGTCGAATCGGAGCGGTGAGCGGGTGCGGAGCGGCTCCCCGATCGGTGGCCGACGTGTGGTTGGCGGATCGATGACGTCCGTCGTCGCGGGCACCGAGTCGCCGGAGCCGCGGAGTTCGTCGAAGGTGCGGTCGTAGCCGAGCTCGGCGAGCGTGTGCGCGAGGAACGGATCGAACCAGCCCAGCGTCGCCGTTCGCGCGTCGTCGGCGCGGCGCAGCAGTGCGACCGTCGGTGCACTCAGCGGCACCGTCTCACCGCGGTTGAGTCGACTGACCTCGCTGTCGTCGCGGAACCGTGACCACAGCGACTCGAGTTCCCGGACGTGGGTCTCGGCCAGATCGAGGAGCATCTCGGCCTCGGCCACGTCGTCACTCGATCGAACGACGACGTGGCAGTCGGTTCCCATGGCCCGGAACCGGCGCTCGGCCCGGGCCACCGGCTCGATCAACTGGCGTTCGAGTTGCTGTCGTTGTTCTGGTTCTGCTGCGGGCCCTCGCTCAGGTTCTCGCAGTCGTCGACCGCACGCTGGTTCGCGCCCTGGCACACCTCGAAGAACACGGGCTGCCCGGTCTGACCGCCGGCCTGCACGTCGACGTAGGTGGTGCCCTTGTTGCCGGTCAGCCCGGCCCCGGCACCGCCCCACTTGCCCCAGCCGCCGCCACCGCCGCCGGTGTTCGTCACGGTGTAGCCCTCGGCCTCGAGCGCCGTCTGGTAGTCGGTCACGATCTGCTGCGGCGTGGCACCGCTGGCGTTCGACCACCGCTGGTAGACGACGCCGTTGGCGGTGGTGTTCTGGAGCTCGGTCGAACCGCTGGGGGCGGCGGGGAGCGTTGCCGCGGCACCAGCGGCGGTCGTGGCGGTCTTCGCCGTCGTGGCCGGGGCCGTGGTGGCCGGTGCCGTGGTCGTCGCAGGTGCGGCGGTGGTCGTCGTGGTGTCGGAGCTCGACGAGCATCCGGCGAGCAGGCTTGCGGCGCCGAGTCCGGCGGCGGCGATGGCGAGCGGGGTGGGCTTGGTCATGGTTCCTCCCGAGGTGGTCCGCTGTCACGCTATCGACGCGAGTTCGCAACCACGCCGGACCCGAGGACTCCACCGGTCACACCGGTGCCGGCACCTCAGCCCGTCGAGTTCGATCCTGCCGGCGGCGACCGACCAGGAAGATCACGGCGCCCACCGAGATGAACGCGGCGCCGGCTGCTCCCTGCGCGTGCAGGCCGTCGACCATGGCGATGCGCTGGGCATCCGAGATCTGATCGACCTCCTGAACCGGGACGGCGTAGTCGGAGGCCACGCTCTCCGAGGTGGCGCCATCGCGGATCTGTGCCGCGATGTCAGCCGACTGCTGTGACGCGAGC
>CAJBIS010000410.1 GCA_903953195.1 uncultured Actinomycetes bacterium | reverse complement strand
TTGCTCGACTTCATCGGCGGGCGTCTGGAACCGAGCGCCGGGACCGTCGAGACCGGCTCGACGGTCCGCATGGGTGTCTACGACCAGCGTGGGCGCGAGTTGGATCCCTCCGTTCGTGTCCGGGAGGCCATCACGGGACCGCACCGGAACGCCGACTGGCGCGACGCCGCCCTGCTGGACGCGTTCTGGTTCGACGACGACGCCCAGTGGGCACCGGTGGGACTGTTGTCCGGCGGCGAGCGGCGGCGTCTCCAGTTGCTGATGGTGCTGGCCGACCGGCCGAACGTGCTGTTGCTCGACGAGCCGACCAACGACCTCGATCTCGACACCCTGCGCCAGCTCGAGGACTTCCTCGACGAGTGGCCGGGTGCGTTGGTGGTGGTCAGTCACGACCGGGCCTTCCTCGAACGCACGGTCGCCGACGTGATCGTGCTCGACGGTCACGGGACCGCGGCGCGACGTCCCGGCGGCTACGCCTCGTACGAGGCAGAACGCCGTGCGGCGCGGCGCACGGGGCGGACGGGAGCGACGGGCGGTGCCCGTCGCTCCGTGGGCCGACCGGCGGCGACGTCCGGTCCGAGCGCGTCCACCGTGCGCCACCGGCTCCGTGATGCGTCCCGGGAGCTCGCCGCAGCGCAGGCGAAGCGGGCGTTGTTGGAGCCATCTGTGACCGAGGCGGCGGCCGCCGGGGATCACGCCGAGTTGGCTCGGCTCGGGTCCGAGGTGGCGGCGCTCGATCGGGCGGTCGCCGACGCCGAGGAACGGTGGTTGGAACTCGCCAGTGCCGCCGAGGAGCGTGGCCTCGACGTGTGACCGGCCGCTCAGGCGGCCGAGGCCGACGTCGACTTCGGCCGGAACGCGCCGGCGATCTGCTCGTGGGTGAACCCGCTCGGCTCCTCGCCGAGCACGGCGAAGCGGTAGAGCGCCGTGCGGAACACGGCGCTCAGTGCCGACGTGAAGGCCGAGACCAGCAGCACCCACAGCACGAAGAGCACGACGCCGACGACCACCAGCCCGGTGGCCGACCGGCTGACGCCGAGGGCCACGATCGGTCCGGCCACGACCAGCCCGAGCAGCGTCCCGAGGAAGCCCACGATGCCGATCCCGCCGTTCCCGACGACGTTCTCGCCCCACGTGCGCTTGAACGCCGTCGCCGACCGGCTGAGCGCATCCTTCACACCCACCTGCTCGATGACGAGGATCGGGAGCACGAGCATGGTGACCAGCGTCCACGCGAGACCGACCAACCCGACGACGATGCGCCCGATCGCGCCGGCGCGCTCCTGGATGGCCTGCAGCACCACCGACACCGTGGCCGAGATGATCGCCCACGGCAGAATCCGTCCGGCGTTGGATGCCGCCATCGACAGCGCACTTCCGAGCGACGGGTTGCCACCGGTCAGGCGATCGTTGGCCCCGAGCACCAGCGCGGTCTGGAAGAAGATCGTCACGTAGGCGCCGACGACGTAGCCGATGAACATCAGCACCCAGCCGACGGGACCGAGCGAGTCGCTGTCCGAGGTGGCGCCGATGGCGATCGCCCCGATGAAGAACGGCAGGACGAGGAAGCCGGCGGCGATCACCGACAGCACCGGCAGGATGATGAGTTCCTTGTCCTGGCGCAGCACGGCCCACGAGGTGCGGACGAGGGTGAACGATCGTCTGAGGGTTCCCACGACGTGAGTATGCACCTGCAGCAGGCGGTTCCGACGGACCGTCCTGCGACATTCGGATCGCTGCGGTGGGTGGGCGCGCCGGATTTCTCCTATTACGGTGTTGGAAATGAGCGTGAGTACCGACGACCCCTCGGCGAGCAGCAGCGACGACCAGGATCGGCCGGCGACGTCCGACGTCGTCATGACGGTCTCGGACGCCGCGCTCGAGACCGTGCTCGGCATCCGGGCCGACGAGGACGACCCCACGTCGCTCGGGCTGCGGGTCGCCATCACCGGGATCGCCGGGACGGAGTTCGCCTACGACCTGAGCTTCGAGGGACTCGCCGAGCTCGACGGTCCACACGTCCGCTACGAGATCGACGGTCTGACGATCGTGATCCCCGAGGACACCGTCGAGAACCTGCAGGGAGCTGAACTCGACCTGCCGCGTGACGCCGGTCAGGGCGGACTCGTGATCCGCAACCCCAACCGTCCCGACCCGCTCGCCGGGATCACGGTGGAACTCTCCGGCGACCTCGCCGAACGGGTGGCGCAACTGCTCGAGCAGTCGATCAACCCGGCACTCGCGGCCCACGGCGGGTACGCGACCCTCGTCGGCATCGACGACGAGAACAAGGTCTACGTGACGATGGGCGGCGGTTGTCAGGGATGCTCCGTGAGCGCCATCACCCTCTCGGACGGCATCAAGAAGGCGATCCTCGAGCACGTCCCGGAGATCGTCGACGTGATCGACGCCACCGACCACACCGCCGGCGAGAACCCGTTCTACACGGAGTGATGCCCGTCGGCATCGGGCGTCGGAGTGACCGGAGCGGTCGCGACGAACCGGCTGGCGAGCGGGTGGAGCAGCAGATTCAGCGCTGGCCGGCTGCTGAGCGGGTCCACGCGAGGACCTCGTCCACGATGCCGTCGGAATCGAGCCCGAGCCGGGCCAGGATCGCGTCGGGCTTGCCGTGTGACAGGTAGACCGACGGCACTCCGAGCACCCGCACGAGCGGACCGTCGGTCGGAGCGAGCTTCGAGAGCGCATCGGCGATCGCCGAGCCGACACCTCCGTCTCGCAGTCCGTCCTCGACCGTGACGACCAGACGGTGTCGTGCCGCGTCCTCGAGCAGATCGGCGTCGAGCGGCTTGACGACCCGCGGATCCCACACCGTCACGTCCAGACCCTCGGCGGCGAGCTTGTCGGCGGCGTCGCGTGCTGCGGCGAGCATCTTGCCGACCCCGATGATGCAGACGTCCTGACCGGAGCGGAGCTGTCGGGCCGACAGGCCGGAACCGGCGGTGGCGAGCTCCGTGTCGAGCTCGTCCGGCGGCATCGTCTTCGGGAAACGAATGGCCGCAGGGCCGTCGGTGCACAGGTCGAGGGCGTCGCGGAGCATCTGGTGGACCTCGGCGTGGTTCGACGGCGCGAACAGCGTCATGTCCGGAACCTTGGACAACAGCACCAGGTCCAGGACGCCGTGGTGCGATGCGCCGTCGTCGCCGGTGATCCCGGCACGGTCGAGTGCGAAGATCACCGGCTGCTGGTGCAGGCCGACGTCGAGGTTCACCTGATCGATCGCCCGGGTCAGGAACGTCGAGTACACGGCGACCACCGGACGCAGACCACACATGGCCATGCCCGCCGCCGAGGTGACGGCATGCTGCTCGGCGATGCCGACATCGAACATGCGGTCCGGGAAACGGTCACCGAACGGGAGTAGACCGGTTGAGTCGGGCATGGCGGCGGTGATGGCGACCAGGTCGTCGCGGCGTTCACCCTCGACCACCATCGCCTCGGAGAACGCCGCGGTGAACGAGCCGTCCTTCAGCTCCGACGTGTCGTGCATGTTCTTGACGTCGTCGTTCTCGGCGGGTGCGTAACCGCGACCCTTCTGGGTCAGGACGTGCACGACGACCGGCCCGTCGAGATCACGGGCCGCCCGGAGTGCCTGTTCCATGCTGGCGATGTCGTGGCCGTCGTAGGGGCCGAGGTAGTTCACGCCGAGCTGTTCGAAGAACGCCGGCGGTTCGAAGATCTCGCGGATGGCGGCCTTGGCGCCGTCGACACCGCGCTCGAGGTAGCCGCCCACGACCGGGACGTCGTGGATCAGTCGTTCCATCCTGGCCCGGTTGCGCTGGTAGGTCGACGAGGCGCGGAACCGGGAGAGGCTCTCGCCCAGCCGGGATGCCGTCGGTGCGTACGAGCGACCGTTGTCGTTCAGTACGATGATCGCCTTGCGACCCGAGTGGCCCAGATTGTTCAGACCCTCGTACGCCATGCCGCCGGTCAGCGCACCGTCGCCGATCACGGCCACGATGGCGCGGTCGTCCTCGCCTCGCAGGTGCAGCGCCGTGGCCATGCCGTGCGCGTACGAGATGATCGTCGAGGCGTGACTGTTCTCGATCCAGTCGTGCTCGGATTCCGAACGGCTCGGGTAACCCGACATCCCGCCCTCTTGGCGGAGCTGGTCGAAGTCGTCCCGCCGCCCGGTGATCATCTTGTGGACGTAGGCCTGGTGGCCGGTGTCCCACAGGATCATGTCGTGCGGGGACCGGAAGACCCGGTGGATCGCCAGCGTGAGCTCGACCGCACCGAGGTTGGAGCCGAGGTGCCCGCCGTGCGTCGTGACCTGCTGGACGATGTCCTCACGGATCTCAGCGGCGAGCCACGTGAGTTGCTGGGCGTCGAGACCCTGCAGGTCTGCGGGCCCGGTGATCTTCTCCAACAACATCGCGTCGGCGGCCTCCTGGGTGAGTGTCACCGTAGTCCCCGAAGGGGCCTCCGTCAGGTCGATCGAGGGCGGGACCACCGCCTCGACGGGCGCCTCGACCGAGGCCTCAACGGGCTGATCGGACCCGGCCGGATCCAGGTCGGGGCCGCCGTCACGGTCACGTGTCGTCAAGTGGGCAGAGGTCTGGTGCACGTCGACATTTCGTCCAGACGTGCCGCTCTGGATGCAGTCCCGACCGGCGCGGTCACACGTCACGAGGGTGACGGGTGTTCAGGTCGCCTCGGCGTCGGAGCGCATCCGACGGCTCCCGAACGCGAAACTCGGTGCGCCGGCGAGGCTCGCGAGCACGAACACCAGGTACACCAGCAGGCCGAGCGCGATCGCCTGCTCGTCCGAGACGCCCAGCGCGCCGAAGAACAGCACGAACGCCGCCTCCCGGACGCCGAGCCCGCCGAGGGCCAGCGGGAAGTTCTGGATCACCGCGGTCGGGGGGAAGAACGCCATGGCGGCGAAGAGCGTCACCTGCGGGAGGCCGAGCGCCCGACCGGCGGCCCAGACCGAGACGCACTGCATGAACTGGAAGGCGAGGCCCGCGAGCACCATCCGGGTGACCCGGCCGGGATGGTGGCGAACCGCCACGATCCCCAGGTGCACCGCGCCGAGGTAGCGCTGCCAGCCGGCGCGGTTCACCAGCCGGCCGGCGCCACGAGGATGGCCCGCGACCCACAGCAGCCCACCCAGCGCGACGAGGGTGACCACATCGACCACGACGGCGACGGCGGTCGCCGTGCCCAGACTCATCAACCCGGTGCCCGCCAGCAGACCGATCGCGGAGAGCACCGGCAGCACGAACCATCCGGTGAGCCGCTCCAGGCTCGTCGCCGCGAACGAGTCCGCGAAGTCCCCGACGTCACGGCCCTGACGCATGACACGCAGGACGTCACC
>CAJBIS010000409.1 GCA_903953195.1 uncultured Actinomycetes bacterium | reverse complement strand
GAGAACAATTTCATCAACGGCGAGTGGGTGCCGTCGTCGGGAAGCGGGACCCTCGAGGTCGTGAACCCGGCCACCGAGGAGGTCATCGCGACCGTCCCCGCCGGCACCGCCGCAGACGTCGACGCCGCGGTGGCCGCTGCCCGTGCCGCGTTCGAGTCGTGGTCGACCACCGATGTCGACACCCGCGCGAAGTATCTGCGCGACATCGGCGCAGCGCTCATGGGCAAGTTCGAGACGGTCGCCGACACGATCACGGCCGAGAACGGTTCTCCGAAGCAGTTCTCGGCGCTCGTGCAGACCGGGATGGCGCTCGGCGAGTGGGAGTCCTTCGCCTCGCTCATCGAGAACTTCGAGTGGGAGAGCCGGGTCGGCAATTCGCTGGTCGTGCGTGAGGCGATCGGCGTCGTCGGCGCCATCACGCCGTGGAACTACCCGCTCTACCTGATCATCTGCAAGGTCGTCCCGGCGCTCGCCGCAGGCTGCACCATCGTGCTGAAGCCGTCCGAGGTCACCCCGCTGAACGCGTACCTGCTCGCCGAGGCGATGGACGAGGCGGGCCTGCCCGCCGGCGTGTTCAACATGGTGGTCGGCACCGGCCCCGAGGTCGGCGCCGCCATCTCCGGTCACGCGGACGTCGACATGGTGTCCTTCACGGGCTCGGGCCGTTCGGGTGCCGAGGTGTCGAAGGCCGCGGCCCCGACCGCCAAGCGCGTGGGCCTCGAACTCGGCGGCAAGTCGGCCAACATCGTCCTGGATGACGCCGACCCGGCTGCCGTCGCCATGAGCGCCGTGTTCGCCTGCTACATGAACTCGGGCCAGACCTGTCAGGCGCACACCCGTCTGCTGGTGCCGCAGTCGCGGGCGCAGGAGTACATCGACGCCGTGGTCGAGGAGGTCGAGAAGGTGCGCCTGGTCGATCCGGCCGCCGACGAGCCCGACATCTTCCACGCGCTCGGCCCACTGGCGTCGAGCGCCCAGCAGCAGCGGGTGCGCGGCTACATCCAGCAGGGCATCGACGAGGGCGCCTCGCTGCTCACCGGCGGACCCGAGCAGCCCGAGGACTTCCCGACCGGCTTCTACGTGAAGCCCACGGTGTTCGCCGACGTGACCCCTGACATGACGATCGCCCGTGAGGAGATCTTCGGTCCGGTCCTGTCGATCCTCGCCTACACCGACGACGACGATGCCGTGCGCATCGCCAACGACTCGATCTACGGCCTCCACGGCGGCGTCCAGTCGTCGGACCCCGAGCGGGCCATGGCCGTCGCCCGTCGCATGCGGACCGGTCAGGTCGACATCAACGGCGCCCCGTTCAACGCCAACGCCCCGTTCGGCGGCTACAAGCAGTCCGGCAACACCCGGGAGCGCGGCCAGTGGGGTCTCGAGGAGTTCCTCGAGACCAAGGCGATCCAGCTCCCCGGCTGACGACCCACCTGCTCGTTCCGTGCCGTGGAATGCTGCCCCCTCGCTGCGTTCCACGGCACAAAACGGGCGATGGAGGGCTCCGGAGTGGAACGTTCTGGCGTCCCCGGGTGTTGATCCCTCCCGGTGACTGCGACCGCACACTCCGCTGACGCGGCCCCCGAGGACGAGTTCCCGAGCGTCGACGACGTCGAACCCGGCGCGTCCATCACGCGCCAGGGTGTCCGCGAGATCGCCCGGTTCGTGCGGCTGCACCCGGGGCCGTTCATCGGTTCGCTGATCGGAGGCGCCGCGTGGGCGCTCCTGGTCGTGACCGCCGCCTACGTGCTCGGCCGGGTCACCGACGAGGTGATCGACCCGGCGTTCAGCGAGGGCATCCCGGCGTCAACGGTGTGGTGGGCCGTGCTCGCACTGTTCCTCGTCGGGATCCTCCGCGGCGTGTCGGTCGTGATGCGTCGCTGGTTCGGTGCGGTCACCGAGGCCCAGGCCCAACGCACGCTGCGCATCTCGGTCGTCGACCGGCTGCTCGGCATGCCCATGACGTCGTACCGGAAGCGCCCCACCGGCGAGCTGCTCGCCACCGCCGACGTCGATGTCACGACGGCGACGCAGATGCTCCTGCCGCTGCCGTTCTCGTTGGGTGTGCTGGTCCTGATCGGTGTGTCGCTCGTGAGTCTCGTCCGTGCCGACGGCGTGTTCGGTCTCGTGGCGATGCTGCTGTTCCCGGCCCTCGCCCTGCTCAGCCGCTACTACACCAACCGCGTGCACGAGCCGGCTGCTCGCGTGCAGCAGCAACTCGGTGTCGTCTCGTCGATCGCGCACGAGAGCTTCGACGGCGCGCTCGTGGTGAAGACGCTCGGTCTCGAGGAGGCCGAGCAGGAGCGGTTCGAGGCCGCCGCCGGCGATCTGCGCACCGAGTTCCTGGGCGTCGCCCGCATGTCGGCGACGTTCCAGCCGCTCATCGATCTGCTCCCGAACCTGGGCATGGTCCTGTTGCTGCTCGGGGGCGCGTGGCGCATCGACAGCGGTGGGGCGACTCCGGGCGAGCTGGTGCAGGCGGTCGCGCTCTTCGGTTGGTTGGCGTTCCCGATGCGGATCGTCGGGTTCCTGTTCGAGTCGATCCCCCGCTCGGTCGTGTCGATCCGGCGGGTCGACGCGCTGCTGGACGAGCCCGATGACCCGGCCGAAGGTGGCGA
Source organism: uncultured Actinomycetes bacterium (assembly GCA_903953195.1). Taxonomy (GTDB): domain Bacteria; phylum Actinomycetota; class Acidimicrobiia; order Acidimicrobiales; family Microtrichaceae; genus SXMI01. The sequence goes on along the minus strand of CAJBIS010000409.1, from coordinate 505 downwards.
CGGCGACGACCAGCCCGACGCTCGATCGCTGCCGGACGGTCCGCTCGACGTCCGGGTGGACCATCTCTCGTTCGCGTTCGACGGCACCGAGGTGCTGCACGACATCACGTTCGACGTCGAAGCCGGCGAGGTCGTGGCCATGGTGGGTTCGACCGGGTCGGGCAAGTCGACGATCGCCGGGATGCTGCTCCGGCTCGACGAGCCGTCGAGCGGCGGCGTCCTGGTCGGGGGCATCGACGTGACCGAGCTTTCGCCGGCGGAGCTGCGTGGCGCGGTGTCGCTCGTGTTCCAGGAGAGCTACCTGTTCGCTGACTCGATCGTCGACAACATCCGGATGGAGCGCGACCTCACCGATGACCAGGTGGACTCAGCGCTCGAGCGTGCCCGGGCTGCGGCATTCGTGCGGCAGCTGCCGGACAGTGACCGCACGGTCGTGGGGGAGCGGGGCGTGACCCTCTCCGGCGGCCAACGTCAGCGGGTGGCGCTGGCGCGGGCACTGGCGGGT
>CAJBIS010000408.1 GCA_903953195.1 uncultured Actinomycetes bacterium | reverse complement strand
GCGTACTCGAGGTCGCCGCCGACAGGAAGGCCGCTGGCGATGCGCGACACGGTGAGGCCGGGCATGTCGAGCACCTTCGTCAGGTAGAGCGCAGTCGCCTCACCCTCGAGGTTCGGGTTGGTGCACACGATCACCTCGGTCACACCCTCTGCGCCGATGCGGGCGAGCAGCTCACGGATGCGGAGCTGCTCGGGGCCCACACCCTGCAGGTGATCGATGGCCCCCTGCAGCACGTGGTACCGACCCTTGAACTCGCGGGTGCGTTCGATGGCGACGACGTCGCGGGGTTCCTCGACGACGCACACCACGTGCTGGTCACGGCGGTCATCAGCACAGATCTCGCACCGCGGACCCTCGGACAGGTTGAAGCACACCTCGCAGAACCCGATGCGCTCCTTGGCCGCGACGATGGCGCGGGCCAACCGGTTCGACTCCTCGGGATCGGACTTGAGCAGGTGGAACGCGATGCGCTGCGCCGACTTGGGGCCGACGCCCGGGAGTCGACCGAGCGCGTCGATCAGGTCCTGGACCGCAGGTGCGAACGCCACTGCGGCTCAGGCCCCGCCCAGCAGCCCGCCGAGGCCGCCCATGCCGCCCATGCCCCCGAGCGGATCGAGCTGACCCTGCAGATCAGCCACCTGCTGTTGGGCATCGGCGAACGCGGCGACGATCAGATCCTCGAGCATCGACAGGTCACTCGGATCGACCGCGTCGGGGCTGATGCGGACGCCCACCAGGTGCAGGTGACCGTTCAGCGTCACGCTGACGACGCCGCCACCGGCGGTGCCCTCGATGCGTGCGTCGAGGAGCGACTCCTGCGCGGCGGCGACCTGATCGGCGGCCTGCTGCGCGAACTGCATCATCGAACCGAGGTCGAATCCACCGCCGCCCATGAGCGCCGCCATCGGATCGACCGCTCCGGACAGCTCGGCGTCGGCCAGGTCGGCGTCGGACAGCTCGGCAGCGTGGATGACGTCGGGAACCAGCGACTCGGTGTGGTCGTCGTCGCTCGTGTGGTCTGCATCAGTCACGTGGTCGTGTCTCCTTCATCGACGAGCACCGCTCCGGGGAACGCCTGGGTCAGTCGGTCGACGCCCGTCGTGGCCACGTCGGGAGCGTCCTCGAGCTCGCTGACGTCGATCGAGGTGAGATCCTCATCTTCGTCTGCCTGATCGGCGGCGACGGGCTCGGTCGGGGCGGCTGCGGACGCCGATCCGTCGCTCGGACCTGCCGCCGGGGAGGCGGGCGCCGGTCGCGCTGCTGCGGCGCTCGGCGCGGCGCCGGCGACGACCAGTTGGATGGTGACGGCGGTGCCGAGCTCGGCCGACAGCGCGCCGGCCACGTCGTCGGCGGACTTCTGACCGCGCTGGATGTAGCCGTCGTTCGGGACCGCGAGCACGGCAGTGGTCCCGTCGATCCGGTCGACGACGGCTTCGGCGTACACCGCCTTGGCGACCGCTTTCAGCGTGGTCTCCACCAGCGACGCGAGGGCCGCAGCGACCAGTTCCGTCGTCAGCGCGCCTCCCGATGCCGGGGCTGACGCCGCGGGCGGGTCAGCGGGCACGGGACGAGCAGGCGGCGCCGCGGCCGCAACGGGTTCGGCGGCAACGGGTTCGGCGGCAACGGGTTGCGAGGGTGCGGGCTCGGCAGTGACGGGTGCGGACGCGTCCGGTGGCGACTCGGCGGGCGGCTGCTCGGGTGACGAGGTCGGTGCAGGCTGGGGATCCTCGGCCGCTGGCGCCGCGGGGCGACCGTCTTCTGCAGGGCGACCGTCGGCTGCAGGCTCGGCCGCTGGCGGCGCGGGGCGCTTGGGTGGCCGACCCGGTCGCGTCGGCGGGCCGGCCGGCGCTGCAGCACTCGACGAGTCGGACGGTGCCGCTGCAGCGGGAGCCGACGGGGTCGGTGCGCGACCGCTCGATGACCCCAGCGCGGCGCGAGCCGCCGCCGCACGACCACCACCTGACGACGAACCGTCCCCGGCGACGGACGCGTCGGCCACCGCTGCGGTTGCGGTTGCGGGACCGTCGTCCGCTGCTGCGGCCGCCGCTCGGGGTCGCGCCGCCGGAGCCGCGCCACCGCCGCCCGCCTCGAGCGCCGCGACGCGCGCCTCGAGCGACTCGATGGAGCCGTCGCCGCCGGACGTCAACGAGATGAGTGCCACCTCGAGTGGCACCCGCGGGTCCGCGGCGTTGCGCATGTCGACCATGGCCGAACCGATGCGCTCCATGGCGCGGGTGAGTCGTGCCGTACCGAACTCCCCCGCCCAGCGCGTGGCGTCGGTTCGTTCGGCGTCGATGAGCAACGGGACGTCGACACCGACGGAGATCAGGAACGCATTGCGCACGGCGCTCAGCACCGACTCGGCGAGGACCCTCGGATCGTGGCCCTGTGACAGCGCCTCGGCGACCGCATGGATGGCGGCGCCGCTGTCCTGCGACGAGAGCGCGTTGACCAGCAGTGCCACCGGCTCCTCGCGGTCGTCGACACCGCCGGCGGCGACGACCTGGTCGAGCGCCGAGAGGGTGTCGCGCGCCGATCCCCGACCGGCGCGCACGACGTGCGCGACGGCCTCGTCGGTGAGATCGAGTCCGGCGTCGGCGTCGATCCACCGGACGTAGTCCTCGAGTTCGGCGGCGGACAGCAGGCGGAACTCGAAGTGCTGGGTGCGGCTGCGGATGGTGGGCAGCACCTTGTGCGGGTCGGTGGTGGCCAGCACGAAGCACACCCCGCTCGGCGGCTCCTCGAGCGTCTTCAGCAGGGCGTTCGACGCACCGGTGCTGAGCATGTGGACCTCGTCGAGGATGTACACCTTGGTGCGTCCGGGCGACGACACCACCGTGCCGCCGACGAGGCTGCGCATGTCGTCGACCTTGTTGTTGGACGCGGCGTCGAGCTCGAACAGGTCGAGGCTGGTGCCGGCCTCCATGGCCACGCACGCATCGCACTCGCAGCACGGCTCGCCGTCCCGGAGATCCTCGCAGTTGAGGGCCTTCGCGAGGATGCGGGCGGTCGACGTCTTGCCGGTACCGCGGGGCCCCGAGAACAGGTACGCGTGGCCCTCGGTGCCGGACCGCACGGCGTTGCGCATGGCCGTGATGACGTGGTCCTGGCCCCTCACCTGGCTGAACGTCCGCGGTCGGTACCGGCGGTAGAGGGAGGGTGCGGCCACGGGCCGAGCCTAGTGGTGTGCTCCGACACCGTCGGCCGGAACCCGAGGGCCTTCCGAGCCCCTCCGACGTGTGTCCTCAGGTGGCGGCCAGGCGATCTGCGGCACACCGCGGGTTCCGCTGAGAGCTGCTGCCTTCCGGCCCTGACTCGATTCACGGGCCACGGTCGCACAGGACCCGGCCGCCGCCTGAGGACACACGCGGACCGTCAGGCTACCCTGAGCACTCGCTCGCCCGCACCGTGAGGGGACTCGGTTCCCCGAACTGCGGGTCGACACCAGGAGAGGTGCGAGAGCGGACGATTCGGCACGCCTGGAACGCGTGTGTGGCGGCAACGTCACCGTGGGTTCGAATCCCACCCTCTCCGCGGCCACGGCCCGCCCCTCGGGGCGGGCCGACTCGCGTCACGGCTCCGGCCCGGTACCGTCGCAGGCGATGGAACCCGTGCTCCCCGCCGACGAGCGCCACGACACGTGGATGCGCGCCGCGCTCGCCGAGGCGACTGCTGCCGGCATGGTCGGTGAGGTGCCGATCGGCGCGGTCGTCGTCCACCTGGGCGACCCGGCCGGTCCGCGCATCATCTCGTCCCGCCACAACGAGCGTGAGTCATCGAGTGATCCGACGGCGCACGCCGAGGTGCTCGCCCTGCGCGACGCCGCCCACCATCTGCAGCGATGGCGGCTCGACGACTGCCTGCTCGTCGTCACACTCGAACCGTGTCCCATGTGCGCGGGCGCGGCGTGGGCGGCCCGGGTCGCCGGCGTGGTGTTCGGCGCCTCCAGCGACGACAGCGGCGCCCTCGGCACGCTCTACCACCTGGGTCAGGACCCTCGCCTGAACCACGAGTTCCCGGTCCGGGCCCGCGTGTGCGAGGCCGAGTGCGGCGAGTTGCTGCGCTCGTTCTTCGACGAACGCCGCTGATCGCACCGACACCGATCACGGAGCACATGCACCGAGGCTCTGACACGATGGCCCGATGAACGCCTCCGTGCTCGTCGACCACCGCTGCTTCACCGAGGACCCCCGATGGCGGGGCGACCGACTCTGGTACAGCGACTTCTACGGCCATCGCGTCCACTCGGTCGGGATGGACGGTGACGACCGCGTCGAGGTCGAACTCGACGATCAGCCGTCGGGCCTCGGGTGGCTGCCCGACGGACGCCTGCTCGTCGTCGCCATGACCAGTCGGCGGGTGCTCCGCCGTGAGGCCGACGGTTCCCTCGTGACGCACGCCGACCTGAACGACATCGCGACGTGGTGGTGCAACGACATGCTCGTCGACCCGCAGGGGCGCTCCTACGTCGGACACTTCGGCTTCGACCTCGACGCCTACGTCGACGAACACGGGCAGGCGGCCGTCATCGCCGAGCCCGGACCGCCGACCGCTCACGTGATGCTCGTGCAACCGGACGGCACGACCCGGGTCGCCGCCGACGGCATGAAGTTCCCGAACGGCACCGTGCTCACCCCGGACGGCACCACGCTGATCGTCGCCGAGACGCTGGGCCTGAGGCTGACCGC
>CAJBIS010000407.1 GCA_903953195.1 uncultured Actinomycetes bacterium | reverse complement strand
GGTGCGACCGAACTGCGGTCGGGCAATTTCGGGACGCCGGTCAGCTCGAACGGACCGGATCTGATCGGAGCGCTCACGGTCGCACAGGTTCTGGACAGCATCGCCATCCGGATCGACGGGCCGAAGGCCTGGGACGTGTCGGCGACGGTGGCCTTCGTCATCACCGATGAGGGCTCCACGCACCTGGCCGAACTGCGCAATGGTGCCCTGCACCATCGAACGGTGGCCGCGGTGCCGGCCGGCACGACCTCGTTCTCGCTGACCCGCCTCGACCTCATCGGAGCGATCACCGGGACCGTGGATCTGGCCCAGGCCCTCGCCGACGGCGTCATCGCGGTCGACGGCGATCCGGCGGAACTCGCCCAGCTGGTGGGACTCCTCGCCCCGGTCGACCCCGACTTCGACATCGTGACGCCCTGATCGGCGCAGCGACACTCTGACGCCGCGTCGTTGTGGAACACGGGAAACTGGGGGAAGTGCCCCGTGGACACCGGTGGCGGGAGCACCTACCATTTCGTGCAGGGTCCGGGTCGTGTCGAATGGCTGGACTCCTCACGTGACGGCGGGAACCGAACCATGGCAACGCAGAATTCTTCTCCACTGATGCGACTGGCGGGTATCTCCGCGCTGGTCGTCGGCACGCTGTTGTTCGTCGTGGCCGGCTCCGGTTCGGCGTCAGCGCAGACGGACCCGCCTGCCGCACCCTCGGCAGTCAACGTCGAGTTCACCCCGGCACCGTCGCAGGAGGGCTGTGTCCCGTTCCCGGTCGGCGTGACCCAGACTCCCGGCAACACGGGCGAGGCGTTCACGCTCAGGATCAGGATCTCGCGCACGCTCTGCACCACCGTCGGCGCAACCGCCGCCGTGTACGCCATGCCGAGTTCGAGCGAAGCCTGGCCGCAGACGCTCGTGGAGCGGGTGCCCTTCGAGATGAAGGAGAGCGGAACCGTCCTCATCACGTTCACGAAGACCTGCAAGCCGCAGCAGTTCGACGTGATCGCGGGGACGTCGGAGTCGGTGACGCCGCCGACGATCGCCCCCACGGGCCCGTGGCACGGTCCGCTGCTGTTCCCGTTCGATCTCGACACCACGTTGCAGTGGCCGGGCTGCAGGAACCCGACCACGACCAGCTCGACGACGATCCCGTCGACCACGACTCCGTCCACCACGTCGTCGAGCTCGACGACGAGTTCGACGACGACGTTGCCCCTCGCTCCGCCCGAGGTCCAGGGTGAGACCACGATCGCTCCGCCGCCGGCTCAGGTGCTCGGCGTGCAACAGACCAGTGCCAACCTGGCGTTCACCGGTGTGGGTACCAAACCGGCGCTGTTCGGCGCGGTGCTCATCGCGTTCGGTCTGTTCTTCATGCTGCTGGGCCGCAAGCCCATCAGCGAGCGCTGATCAGCCGGCCTCGGCCCGATCCCGTTCGACCTCGTCGAGGTCCTCGTACTCCTCGCTCGTGTCGACGGCGTGCTCGTAGCCGATGATCTCGAGTTCGGTGAACTTCTCGCGCAGCCAGCCGTCGCCGGCGTCGAGCAGTCCGAGCTTCCGGCAGTTGGGCACGATCTTGGCGAACAGGATCGAGCCGAACTGGCGCTCCTCCTCGGAGCGGTCCTCGAGCATCGTCCGCACGATCGGGCGGGGGTCCACACCCATGCGCTCCCACGTGTCGGTGTGGAACCAGCGGTCCCGCAGCCGCAGGACGGCCTCGTAGGCGAACTCCTGGCGCTCCCGCAGTTCGGCGGCGCTCATGTCGGCGTACAGCTCCTGGAGTGACAGGACGCCGAAGGCCACGTGACGGGCCTCATCGCTCATCACGTAGCGCAGCAGCTGTCGCAGCAGCGGCTCCGGCGTGAGCTGGTGGATCCAGCCGAACGCCGCGAGTGCGAGCCCCTCGACCATGATCTGCATGCCCAGGTAGGTGATGTCCCAGCGGGCGTCGCTGATGATGGCGTCGAGGAGGCGACCCAGGTGCGGGTTGATCGGATGGTTCCCCGACATCTTCTCGTTCAGGTATCGGGCGAACACCTCGACGTGACGGGCCTCGTCGATCACCTGGGTCGCGCCGTAGTACTTGGCGTCGATCCACGGGACCTGCTCGACGAGTTTCGCGGTGCACAGCAGCGCGCCCTGTTCGCCGTGCAGGAAGTTCGACAGCATGGCGTTCTGCTGCTCGATCTCGAACGTCAGCCACTCGGCGTCGGTCCACTTCGCGACCTCGGAACCGTTGCGCGCCGCGGCCTCCTTGAACCGGGCACTCGCCGGTGTCGACGACATGAGGCGGGCGAGCGCCTCCTGGTCGACGTCGGTGTCCCACGGGAGGTCGGTGCTGCCGTTCCACTGCGACGTCTTCGCCTTCTCGTACAGCTTCGACAGACCGGGACGCGCCCGGGTGTAGTCCCAGGTGAACGCGATGTCGCCGGCGCTCGGCACGGCGTGCGTGTCGCCCGGCGCGCTCCGTCCGGTTTCGACGATGGCGTCGATCTCGGCCTCGATCCCGGTGTCGGTGGACGTCACGGCAGTTCCCCCCGGTTGGTGATCAGCTGGTCTCCGGGGTGAATGATCGCACAGGGACGATGGGAAATACCTCCCGGTGCCGTTGCATCGCGGGCGCACGAGTGTTCAATGGTCCCACGCCCGTTCGCCCGGGCGAGCGGGCCGCAACGAGGCGATTCGCGACCAGGAGGTACGACGATGCGGAATTCCACCGAGTGCCGTCACTGCCGGGGCCTGTGCGCCGGTTCTGCGGATCGCTGCCACCACTGCGGCAAGTGGGTCCGTCGGCAGGACTTCTACCCGACCGGTCGCGCTGCTCGAACCCGCTGATCACCGGTCGTCGTCGACCTTGTCGACCGGTCGTCGGCGACCGTCTCCACCGGTCGTCGCGTCGGTTGTCGTGACTGTGGCCTAGCCTCGGCCACCCATGGCTGATCAGGCCGCGTTCGCCGAGCAGGCGACGCCCTTCCTCGAGCCGCTCTACGCAGCGGCACTCCGCATGACCCGGAACCCGGCCGACGCCGAGGACCTGGTGCAGGAGACGTTCATCCGCGCCTACCGCGGCTTCGGGTCGTTCCAGGACGGAACCAACCTGCGAGCCTGGTTGTACCGGATCCTCACGAACACCTTCATCAACAGCTACCGGGCCAAACAGCGCCGACCGGAGCAGACCGAGCTCGACGACGTCGAGGACCTGTACCTCTACCGCCGCATCGGTGGCCTCGAAGCGGCCTCGATGGGCCGGAGCGCCGAGGACGAACTCATGGATCTCTTCACCGAGACCGAGGTGAAGGACGCCATCGACGCCCTCCCGGACCAGTTCCGCATCGCCGTCCTGCTCGCTGACGTCGAGGGCTTCTCGTACAAGGAGATCGCCGAGATCATCGACGTGCCCATCGGCACGGTGATGAGTCGCCTGCATCGGGGAAGAAAAGCGCTCCAGAAGTCGTTGCACTCGTTCGCAGTGAGCCGAGGTCTCGCTGATGACGAGCCGGTGACCGAACCGGCCGGCGACGATCCGACCAGCGGGGCGGCCAGCACGTGAGCGACACCCACTCCCACGATCCACTCGAGCACGTGGGCCCTGCCGCGACCGAGCACCGCTGCGACGACGCCATCGCCCAGCTGCAGGCGTTTCTCGACGGCGAGCTCGACGAGGTGACGGTTGCCCGCATCGAGGCCCACCTGCAGGAGTGCTCGCCGTGTCTCGAGGCCTACGACTTCGAGGCGGAGCTCCGCAAGGTGATCGTCGCGAAGCTCCGCGAGGACGTGCCGGGCGACCTGCGCGGCCGGATCATGTCGATTCTGGACCGACTCGAGTCCGAGGACGCCGACTCCGCCGACGCTCCGTCGTGAGCGACCGGCGTCACGCCGTGTGACCGGTCGGCACCGCTGGTCCTAGACTCCGAGACATGAACTTCGCGACTGAAGCCGCCTCCAACACGGTCTGGCACTTCTGGCTGGCCGTGCCGATCGCTCTCGGAGCGATCGCCGTCGTCATCGGCGTCGTGGCCGGCTACATCATCAGCGTGTCGCGCACCCGGTACCCGAAGAACGACTCCTGAGACGGTTCAGGACGCTCGTGGAGGATCGGGCGTGAGCGGGTCGGTCGACTGGGCGTTCGCCGAACAGGTGGCGGCGCGCATCGCGGGCAACGACCCGTTCGCCTCCTCCTACCACCGGCACGGGATGGAACGCGACTTCGAGGAGTTCACCGCCCGAGCCCAGGTCTACGTCGAGGCCGAGACCGGCCTGACGTCCACCGCCGGTGCCGCCCGTGCCCGCGTGGTCGACCGGATCGACTGGGTGCGCGCCAATCTGGCCAGTTACCAGCGCCTGCTCCGTCCCGTGCTCCAGCGGATGGATGATCGCCTCGTCGGTCCGACGGCAGCGGTGTCCGGCAAGATCGCGGGCGCCGAGATGGGCGCACTGCTCGGGTGGATGTCGACCCGCGTGCTCGGCCAGTACGACCTGCTGGTGCTCGAGGACGAGGATCCCGAGGACCAGGACCTCGTGTACTACGTCGGGCCCAACATCCTGTCGCTCGAGAAGCGCCATTCGTTCCCGCCGAGCGAGTTCCGGCTGTGGGTGGCGCTCCACGAGGTGACGCACCGCACCCAGTTCACGGGCGTCCCGTGGTTGCGCCCGCACTTCCTGTCGCTCGTCGGCGAGTTGATGGACGCCGCCGACCCGGACCCGACGAAGATCTTCACCGCGGTCGGTCGGATCGCAGAGGGCGTGCGCACGCGCACGAACCCGCTCGACGAGGGCGGCATCGCGGCGTTGTTCGCGACCCCGCACCAGCGTGAGGTGATGGATCAGGTCGGCGGACTCATGAGTCTGCTCGAGGGCCACGGCGACGTGACCATGGATCGCGCCGCGGCGTCCGAGATCCCGTCGCAGGCCCGGTTCGCCCGGGTGCTGCGTGCTCGACGCAGCGAGATGAACCTGGCGGCCAAGTTCCTGCAGCGCCTGATCGGACTCGAGGCGAAGCTGGCGCAGTACGAGCAGGGCGAGCGGTTCATCGAGGCGGTCGAACGAGTGGGCGGTCCGGAGCTGCTGAACCGGGCGTTCGAGCAGGCCGAGAACCTGCCGTCGCTCGCCGAGATCCGGGAACCGTCGACGTGGCTGGACCGGGTGGGTCGGGTGCCTGCGGCGTGACGGTCGGGCTACGCCGGCCCGATGCCGACGATCGAGTCGTCGGCGAGCTGCTGGCACGCTGCACCTTCCCGCCGAGCGGCACGGCCGTGACGTGCGCGGTGTCGGGTGGCGCGGACTCCAGCGCGTTGCTGGCGCTGGCAGTGGCGGCGGGGTTGGACGTGACCGCCGTCCACGTGGACCACGGTCTTCGGCCGGGGTCGGCGGCGGAAGCCGAAGTGGTTCGGGAACTCGCGCAGGCCTGGGGGGCGTCGTTCGTGGCCCGGAGCTGCGTGGTGGAACCCGGCGGGGATGTCGAGGCGCGGGCGCGAGCGGCTCGGCATCGACTGGTCGGCCCGGGCGCGTTGTTCGGTCACACCGCTGACGACCAGGCCGAGACGGTGGTGCTGCGCCTCCTGCGCGGGACCGGTCCGACGGGACTTGCGGCCATGCGGGCGACGACGCACCCGATCCTCGGACTCCGGCGTGCCGAGACCGAGGCGCTCGGTGAACACCTGGGCGTGGACGTCGTCCGCGATCCGACGAACACCGATCTCCGTTTCCGCCGCAACCGGGTGCGTGCCGAGGTGATGCCGCTGCTCGACGGCGTCGCCGAGCGTGATGTGGTGCCGCTGCTGTGCCGGCTCGCCGAACAGAGCGCTCAGGTCGCCGACCTGCTCGAGGTGCTCGCGGCCGAGCTCGACCCGACCTCGGCGCGTGCGTTGTCGACCGCGCCGGCTCCGGTGGCGGCCGCAGCATTCCGGCGGTGGTGGTCCGAGGTGACCGGCGAGCCGTTCCCGCCGGATGCCGCGTCGATCGATCGTGTGATGGCAGTCGCGCGCGGCGAGGCGACACGCTGCGACGTGGCGCGCGGCTGGTCACTGCGTCGGAGCGCCGGTCGGTTGCACCTCGAATCGACCTCGGCGCCGTCATCGACCGACGATGACGCGCGATCAATGGGCCTCGGGTAACTTCCGAACAGTGACCGCTGACGACTCACCGCTCTCGTCATTCGCCGACGACCCGTGCGTTGGTGCCACGGTGCTCACCGAGGCCCAACTCGCAGCACGGATCAGCGAACTCGGCAGGGAACTCACCGCCGAGTACCAAGGTCGCATTCCGCTGTTGGTGTGCGTGCTGCGGGGCGCGTACGCGTTCCTCACCGATCTCGCCCGCCACATCGACCTGCCGGTCGAGATCGACTTCATCGCCGTGTCGTCGTACGGCGCGTCGACGCGGACCTCGGGCGTGGTCCGTCTGGTCAAGGACCTCGACGTCGACCTGACCGGCCGCGACGTGATCCTGGTCGAGGACATCGTCGACACCGGCCTGACGCTGCGCTACCTGCGGCGGAGTCTCGAGGCCCGGAACCCGGCGAGCCTCGAGGTGTGCACGCTGCTCGCCCGTGAGTCGGCCGATCTCGAGAGTCTCGGAGTCCGGTTCGTCGGCTTCACGATTCCCGGCGACTTCGTCGTCGGCTACGGCCTCGACGTCTCCGAGCGGTACCGCAACATGCGGGACATCGCCGTCTACGTCCCGCCGGCGGACTGATCCCGCTCGAGCCGACTCGGCTCAGAGGCGCCCGGAGCGGACGAGCGCGCGGTAGGCACCGAGCCCAGCGGGCACCGGGAGCCAGAACGTGATCAGCCGGTAGAGGAACACCGCGGGGAGCGCGACGGCGACCGGGGTGCCGAAGATGATCAGCCCGGCCACGAGTGCGAGTTCGACGATGCCGAGACCACCCGGGGTCGGCGCGGGTGCGGCGGCGATCGTCGCGACGAGGAACACGACCGCGATGGGGAGGAAGTCGTCGGTGCCGCCCACCGCCCAGGTCGAGAACACCAGGGCACACATGTAGGCGCCCGTCACGACGATCGATCCGATGAGCAACTGGAACAGCCGCAACGGCCGTCCGGCGATGTCGCGCAGTCCCGACCCGGCGCGGGTCACCGCCGGCATCAATGTCCGCATCACGCGAGATCGCCACGCGGGGATCAGGATCAGCACCCCGCCCACGATGGCTGCGGTGCCGAACACGAGTGCCGTCACGACCGACGGGTTCAGTTCGGTCTCGAGATCGTTGTCGAGGACGCCGATCCGGGTGGTCACGATCAGGAACAGGACGTGGACGACCAGGCCGGCCACCGCGGTCAGGCCGACCGACTGCAACGCCGCACCGGTCTCGACACCCTGCTTCTGCAGGAACCGGACGTTGAGTGCCACGCCGCCGCTCCGGGCCGGCGTCACCCGGTTGGCGAACGACGACGCCAGACGCGACTCGAGCGTCGGCAGGAACTGGAGCGCATCCCGGAACGCGCCGATCTGCGCCAGCGTCGCCCCGACGTAGGTGGCGGCGGACGCCACGAGGGCGACGAGGAGCGGGCGCCACTCCGGCGTGAACGCGTCGACCAGCGAATCGAGCTCGCCCGTGACGAGGCCGAGCGCGACCCAGAACACCGCGGCGACGGCCACCGCCGCGGCGAGCCGTGTGCCCCGGATGGGTGCCAGCGGTTCGTACTCGACATCCTCGACGCCGGTGCGCTCGCGCACGGCGGCCCGCAACGGTTCGAACAACTCGTTGTCGCGCAGCTGCGTCCGGGTCGCGCTCCCCAGCGCGAACGGCTGGATCCGCGGCAGCGCCTCGGCGAGCGCGTCGGTCCCGATCGCTCGCTCGGTGGCGTCGACGGCGCGCTCGACCCCCACCTTCGTGGCTGTCGAGCCGAGCAGTTCCGCGACATCGGTGTTCAACAGGAGGTCGGATGCGGCCAGTTCGGCGAAGCCGAAATCGATGATCCATGCGTCGTCGTCGTCCGCCAGGAACACGTTGGCCAGACGCAGATCACGGTGCGCGATGCCGTTGGCCCGCATCACCTCGAGCTGCGACCACACGCCGGCGAGGACCTCGTCGGTCATGTCGTCGTCGCCCACGCGGTCGAGCGAGTCGCCACGGATCGCCACGAAGGCGAGCAGCATGCTGTCGGTGCCGATCGTCGAGACCGCCTCGAGACGCGGCGTGCGGACACCGGCCGAACCGGCCCGCATCGACATGAGCGCCTCGTGCTCGACGGCTCGGCGCAACGACGGAAACGGACGTTCGTCGCCGCTGCTCCGGAAGGTGAGCAGTCGGAACATCCGGAACATCAGATCGGCTGACCGGTTGTCCTGGTTCAGCACCTTCACGAACAGGCGGCGGTCGTCGATGGTCGTCGCGAACCATGGCGTGGAACCGCGTGCGTCGACGGCTGCGGGATGCGCGTCGAGCAGCTGGAATCCGGAACGTGCCAGGGTCGCGGCGATCTCCGCAGCCCTGGGCTCGATGTCCGGCGTGCCGAACACCAGCGCGGCGAGGGCGCCACAGGTGATGCCGGCACCGAGGTCGACCAACCAGCCCACCGGCGGGATGCCGTTGGTGCAGAACTCCATGGCGATGCGGAGCACGACGACGGCGGCGCCGAGGCGACGAGTCGGTCGGTTCAGATACGGGAGTCCGACGATCAGTGCGGCGGTGAACGCGGCGAGGCCGATGTCGTTCGGTGTGACCGGTCCGCCCGCCGCGGCCAGGTCGTTGAGCGGGATGTACGCCTCGGGGAACTGCGACGGCGGCGTGGTCGTGGAGATGCCGACGAGGAATCCGCTGACCGCGATCGCGGCGATGGCGGCCAGGTCGACGACGAGCAGCAGCCGCCAGCGTCGCTGCCGGGCGAGCTTCACGTTCACCACGACGGGAGTGATGAGCAGAATCGCGGTCACCACCGCGGCCGGGATGAGGGTCAACCAGCTCGGGACGACCGAGATGATGAGGTTCAGATCCAGGTAGAACGCCGTGATGGTGTTGTCGAACCGCCACGCGGCGAGCACACCGAGCAGCAGCAGGCTCACGCCGATCAGCAGACGGAAGAGCGAAGTGGGCGAACGCACCATGCGGCGTTCGCTCGGACCGTCGGTCGGCGACGCGAGGTCGTGGGTGGAATCGGCCATCTCGGATCCCGCTGCATGCTAGCGACGACCCGGTCGGATCCGGCGCGACGGACGGGGTGTCTCCGCCGCTCGGTAGCCTCGGATCCGTGAGCCTGCACCTGCGTCGCCCTCGAGACCGTCGTGAGTGGTGGATCGTCGCGGGCTGTGTCGTCGCGTTGGCGCTCCTCACCGGCTGGGCCGTGCGCGCGGTGACGGCGCCGGGACCGACCGAGCTCCGGCTCGACGAGTTCGAGCAGCGACTCCGTGACGGCGGCGTCGCCACCGCGACGATCGTGAACAGCTCGTCCACCGTGGAGGGCGAGCTGCGCGACGGGACGAGCTACGTCGTGGTGTTCCCGGAGGCCTACGGGGAGCGCCTCACCACCGAGCTGCTGCGCGCCGACGTGCCCGCCGATGCCGACAACTCCGTCCCCACCACGGCGTCCGACATCATCTTCGGAATCCTGCCGACGATCATGATCGTCGGCGTCTTCGTGTGGTTCGTGTTGCGCATGTCGGCGGGTGGCAAGGCCATCGCCTTCGGGCGCGCCCGCACCCGATCGGGTGACGAGACCGAGGCGCCCGTCACGTTCGCCGATGTCGCCGGCGCCGATGAGGCGGTCGGCGAGCTGCAGGAGGTCGTCGAGTTCCTGCGGGACCCGGAACGCTTCGCGCAGCTCGGCGCGCGTGTCCCCAAGGGCGTCCTGCTCGTCGGGCCACCCGGTACCGGCAAGACGCTGCTCGCTCGGGCCGTCGCCGGCGAGGCGGGCGCGCCGTTCTTCTCGATCTCCGGGTCGGACTTCGTCGAGATGTTCGTCGGCGTCGGTGCGTCCCGAGTGCGGGACCTGTTCCGTCAGGCGCTCGCCAAGCCGCCGGCGATCGTGTTCATCGACGAGATCGACGCCGTCGGTCGTCACCGCGGCGCCGGCGTCGGTGGCGGTCACGACGAACGCGAGCAGACGCTGAACCAGCTGCTCGTGCAGATGGACGGGTTCGATGCACAACAGGGGGTGGTGCTGATCGCCGCCACCAACCGCGTCGACGTCCTGGACCCGGCGCTGCTGCGGCCCGGTCGCTTCGACCGGCAGGTCGTCGTCGACGCGCCGGATCGGGCCGGCCGACTCGCCATCCTCGACGTGCACACGCGGGGAACTCCGCTGGCGGACGACGTCTCGCTCGACGTCGTGGCCCGCCGCACGCCGGGGCTCACCGGCGCCGACCTGGCGAGCATCGTGAACGAGGCCGCCATCGCCGCCGCCCGCCGCGCCGGCACCACCGTGTCGGCGGCCGACTTCCGTCACGCGGTCGACCGCGTGACGTCCGGGACGGAACGGCCGTCACGGGTTCTGTCCGACGCCGAGCGGCAGGTGATCGCCGTGCACGAGGCCGGGCACGCGCTCGTCGCGCACGTGCTGCCGCTGGCGGACGAGGTGCACCGCATCTCGATCGTGGCCCGAGGCTCATCGTTGGGTCACACCGTGCTGTTGCCGCCCGATGACCAGCATCTGCACGGCCGCCGTGAGCTCGAGGACCGCATGGCGGTCGTCCTCGGCGGTCGCGCCGCCGAAGAGGTCGTGTTCGGCGAGATCACCACGGGCGCCGCCGACGACATCATGCGGGTGACCCAGTTGGCCCGGTCGATGGTCACCGAGTTCGGCATGAGCGACAAGCTCGGGCCGCAACGAATCGCCGCCGCCGATGACGCCCCGTTCCTCGGTCGCGGCTCGACGCAGGGCGCAGCCACCTCCGAGGACACCGCTGCCCGGGTCGACGACGAGGTGGGTCGGCTGATCGACGAGGCCCGTGCGCGGGCGATCTCGGTCGTCGAGACGTATCGTGTCACGCTGGATGCCGTGGTCGCCGCGCTCCTCGAGCAGGACACGCTCGTGGATGACGACCTCGCCGCCGTGCTCGGCACGGCGTCCCTCGAATCGCCTGCGGAAGGAACGAACCATGACGGCGAGCGCTGACCGGAACGCAGGTGTCGTCGATTCGGCGATGGACCTCAATGTGGCCGACCCCCTGCCGGCGGGCGATCACGTCGTCGACCACGCCCGCATCGAGCGGGCGGTGCGAGAGATCCTCACGGCCATCGGCGAGGACCCCGACCGCGAGGGCCTGCTCGACACGCCCGCTCGTGTGGCGCGCATGTACGCCGAGACGTGTGCCGGCCTGCACGAGGATCCGTCGCAGCACCTCAAGGTCACGTTCGATGCCGGTCACGACGAGATGATCATGGTGCGTGACATCCCCGTGTACTCCATGTGCGAGCACCACCTGGTGCCGTTCTTCGGTCGGGCACACGTGGGGTACATCCCGAGCAGTGACGGCCGGGTGACGGGCCTGTCGAAGCTGGCACGGCTCGTCGACGGTTTCGCCAAGCGGCCGCAGGTGCAGGAGCGACTGACCACGCAGGTGGCCGACGCCATCGAGGCGGCGCTGAAGCCGCGCGGCGTGCTGGTGGTCATCTCGGCGGAGCACCTGTGCATGTCGATGCGGGGGATCCGCAAGGCCGGTTCATCGACGGTCACATCCTCAGTGCGCGGTGTGTTCCGGTCCGATGCGGCGGCCCGCATGGAGGCCATGCAGTTCATCGACCGTCACCGCTGATCGCCCAGAGGTGGTCGAGGCATCGGCGGCGCCGCCGCTCGTCATGGGCGTGGTGAACGTCACGCCGGACTCGTTCTCCGACGGCGGCCAGCACCTCGCGGTCGATCGGGCCGTCGCCGCTGCGTTGCGGATGGTTCGTGACGGTGCCTCGGTCATCGACGTCGGTGGCGAGTCCACTCGGCCCGGCGCGGATCCGGTGGATCCACTCGAGGAACAGCGTCGGGTCGTTCCGGTGCTCGAGTCGCTCGCCGAACCGTGTGGCGCCGCCGGAGTCCGGTTGTCGATCGACACCCGCCACGAGTCCACCGCCCGCCGCGCCGTCGCCGTCGGTGCCACGCTGATCAACGACGTGAGCGCCGGTCTGGCTCCGGTTGCCGCCGACGAGCAGGTGGGCTGGGTGGCCATGCACATGTCCGGCACGCCGGCGACCATGCAGGCCGAACCGCACTACGACGATGTGGTGGGCGAGGTGGCTGCGTTCCTGTCGGAGCGGATCGAGTGGGCCCGGAGCCTCGGGGTCCCCGAGGTGTGGGTGGATCCGGGCATCGGGTTCGGCAAGACGACCGCCCACAACGTGGCCCTGCTCGCCGCCACGCCGCGCCTGGCGGAGCTCGGAGCGCCACTCGTGGTCGGCACCAGTCGGAAGCGGTCGCTCGGTGTGCTCCTGGCCCGATCGGACGGACGACTGCCCGCTCACCCGGGTCCGTGCGGCGGAACGGCGGAGTTCGAACCACCCAGCGTGGGCCTGCGACCACTCGACGTCGGGAATCGGCTCGCTGGTTCGCTGATTTCGGCTGGTTGGGCCATGATCCACGGGGCGCGGATGGTCCGCGTGCACGATGTGGCCGAGACGGCCCGCCTGGTCCAGATGCTGGTCGCCGGGGAGCTGGGCTCCACATCGTCGTGAGAAGGTGACGAGATGGCCAAGGGCAAGTGGGCGCAGGGGATCGAGCCCCGACACTTCCACTGGATCATTCAGGACCGTCTGGCCGTCTGCGAGCGCCCGGGCGGGTTCGGTCAGAACCACCGGAAGGTGCGCCGCCAGGAGGAGATCATCTGGATCCGGGAGCAGGGCTTCGATCAGGTGATCTCGCTGTCGAGTGCTCCGCACAACCTGCACAACTACGACGAGCTCGGCGTCTCGTGGCGCCACTGGCCGTTCCCCACCACCGAGGAACACGGTCGCTTCCTGCAGTCGTCGTACACCGAGCTGCGCCGCCTGCTGGTCGACAACCAGAAGCTGATCATCCATCAGGATGAGCTCTCGGTTCGTCTGTGCGGGTTCCTGGCCGGCTACCTCGTCTGGAGTCAGATGGTGCCCGAGCCGCCCCGGGCGATCTCGCTGATCGAGCAACTCACCGGCCGCCAGCTCGGCGCCGAGGGACGGGCCATCGTCGGCGAGTCGATGCGCATCCCCCAGTGAGCGAACGCATGACGAGTGACCGCATCGAGCTCCGGGGACTCCGCCTGTCGGCGATCGTCGGCGTGCTCCCCGAGGAACGTGACCGTGCGCAGCCGATCGAGATCGATCTCGACATCGACGTGGACCTCACGGCGGCCGGTGAGTCCGACGCCCTCGATGACACGGTCGACTACGGCGCGGTCTGCGATCTGATCGAGGCGGTCGTCGTCGGCGATGCACCGTTGCTCCTCGAGCGACTCGCCGACCGAATCGCCGCCGGCGTGCTCGGAGCCGACCGTCGCATCGACGCGGTCGAGGTCGCCGTCCGCAAGCTGCGTCCACCCGTCGCCCAGGACCTCGCGACCTCCGGCGTGCGTGTCCGGCGGCGGTCCCGGTGACCGCTGAGGCGCCGCGCACCGTCTACCTGTCGCTCGGCTCGAACGTCGGTGATCGCGAGTCGCACCTGCGGCAGGCCATCGACACGCTCCCCGACGTCGTCGCGGTGTCGCCGACCTACGAGACCGATCCGGTCGGTGGCCCCGAGCAGGGTCCGTTCCTGAACCTGATCGTCGAGCTGTCGACGCCGATCGAGCCCAAGGACCTGCTGTCGATCTGCCACCGCATCGAGGCCAACGCCGAACGGGTGCGTGATGAACGGTGGGGCCCGCGCACCCTCGACATCGACATCATCTGGGTCGACGGGGTGGAGAGCGACGACCCGACCCTCACGCTGCCGCATCCTCGCTGGATGGAGCGCCGGTTCGTGCTCGCACCGCTCCGCGACCTGGCGCCGACCCTGGTGAGCGAACGTGACCTGCAACTCGCCGAGGGTTCGATCCGTCGTGTCGACCCCGGGGTCAGCTGAGCAGGTTTCCGTGACCGCGCCCGACGCATCGAGCTCGCCGGGTTCCCCACCGACGCGGGCGATCCGGATCGTCGGCACCGGCCGGGCCGGAGGGAGTTTCGCCGGGGCCCTCACCGCAGCCGGCTGGCGCGTGGAGATGCTGGCCGGCCGATCGAGTGAGGTGGACGACGCGGCAGTCGGTGTCGACATCGTCCTGCTCGCGGTTCCCGATGGCGTCGTCGGCCGGGTCGCGTCCCGTGTCCGGCCCGGTCCGGCGGTGCTGGCGCACTGCGCCGGTTCACTCGGCCTCGACGTGCTCGCCCCGCACGAGCGCGTGGCCTCGATCCACCCGCTGGTCTCGCTCCCGGACCCGGAGGTGGGCGCCGGCCGTCTGCACGGTGCGTGGTTCGCGATCGCGGGCGACGCCGTCGCCGGCGAGCCGGCGGCGCGGGAGCTCGTCGGGGCGCTCGCCGGACGGGCCGTGTCGGTGAGCGACGAGCAGCGCGTCGCCTACCACGCTGCCGCAGCGGTCGCGTCGAACCATCTGGTGGCGCTGCTCGGGCAGGTGGAGCGTCTGGCCGACGAGGCCGGTGTCCCGTTCGAGGCGTATCTCGACCTGATCGTGGGAACGCTCGACAACGTGGCGCGCAGCGGAGCGGCCGCGTCCCTCACGGGGCCAGTGGCCCGCGGCGACTGGGACACGGTCCGAGCCCACGTCCGGTCGATCCCCGATGCGGAGCGCCCCGCGTATCTGGCGCTCGTCGAGGCGGCGGCGCGACTCGTGGACCGTTCCGTCCCGACGGACCTGGTCGTCGGGTCGTAGGCTCCGTCGCCGTGCGGATCCTGCGGACGATCACCGAGCTCCGCGACGCGCTCGACGCCGCCCGTGCATCGGGCCGGGCCGTCGGTGCCGTCCCGACGATGGGGGCGCTGCACGCCGGTCACGCGTCGTTGATCGACCGGGCGGCGGCGGGCAGCGACGAGGTCGTCGTGACGGTGTTCGTGAACCCGTTGCAGTTCGCCGCACACGAGGACCTCGAGGTCTATCCGCGTGACCTCGACGGCGACGCCGCGCTCGCGGCCGATCACGGCGCCACGACGGTGTTCGCGCCGTCCGAGGCCGAGATGTACCCCGAGGGTCGCGATCGCGTCCTCACCAGCGTGGCCGTGCCGGCGCTGTCGGGCTCGCTCGAGGGTGCCGCCCGGCCCACGCACTTCGACGGCGTGTGCACCGTCGTGGCGAAGCTGTTCAACGTCCTCGGTCCGTGTTCGGCGTACTTCGGTGAGAAGGACTTCCAGCAGCTCACCATCATTCGGCGGATGGTCCGTGATCTCTCGTTCCCGGTCGCCGTCGTCGCATGTCCGACGGTTCGTGAACCCGACGGTGTGGCGATGTCGAGCCGCAACGCGTATCTGAGCCCGAGCGAGCGTGCCGAGGCCCCGGTTCTGCACCGGGCGCTGGCCGCAGCGTCGGCGGCGTACCTGGGCGGTGATCGGTCGGCGGTGCGCTTGCGCACGACCATGACCGACGTGATCGCCGAGTCGACGATCGCCGAGCTCGAGTACGCCGAGGTCGTCGACTCGGTCACCCTCGAGCCGGGCGTCGTGACCGACGCCAGTCGCCTGGTGATCGCCGCTCGATTCGGTTCCACCCGCCTGCTCGACAACGTGTCGGTGCTCGATCCCGGAGGCAACGCGTGAGCGATGAACTCGACCTGCTCGTCCTCGGCAGTGGCGTCGCAGGACTCTCGGCCGCGGTGCGCGCCGCGACCGAGCACGACATGGCGACGGGTGTGCTCACGAAGGGTTCACTCGATCAGGCGACGACGCGCTGGGCCCAGGGCGGGGTGGCGGCGGCGCTGTCGCGTGATCCCGAGGAGATCGATCTGCACCTGGCCGACACGCTGGCCGCAGGGGCGGGACTGTGCGACCTCGATGCCGTGCGGGTGCTCGTCGACGAGGGGCCGCGACGCGTCGAGGACCTGATCGCACTCGGCGCCGAGTTCGACCGCGACGAGCGCGGTGAACTCGACCTGGCACGCGAGGGAGGTCACTCCGTGGCGCGGGTCGTGCACGCCGGCGTCGCCACGGGTGCCGAGGTGGAACGGGCACTGGTCCTGGCCGTCCGCCGCACCGCGGTCGCGATCTACGAACACGCGTTCGCGCTCGATCTGCTCGTCGAGGACGGTCGCTGCGTCGGCGTCCTGGCCACGGGAGCGGGCGGGACGAACCCGGTGCGCGCCCGCAACGTCCTGCTGGCCACGGGTGGCGCCGGCCAGATGTTCGCGGTGACGACGAACCCCCGTGAGGCCACCGGCGATGGCCTGGCCATGGCCCTGCGCGCCGATGTCGCCGTCGCCGACGCGGAGTTCTTCCAGTTCCACCCGACCGCCCTCGCACTCGCCGCCATGCCGCGGCCGCTCCTGTCGGAGGCACTCCGGGGGCACGGTGCGCTGCTCCGCGACATCCACGGCGAACGATTCGTCGACGAACTCCTCCCGCGGGACGTGGTGTCGCGGGCGATCCTCGACCGGATGCTCGCGGATTCGAGCGAGCACGTCTGGTTGGACGCCACCGGACTCGACCACTTCGCCGAGCGGTTCCCGACGATTCACACCGACCTGCAGCGCGCCGGACTCGATCCGAGTCGCGAGTGGCTCCCGGTCGCCCCGGCGGCGCACCACCAGTGCGGCGG
This sequence comes from uncultured Actinomycetes bacterium, assembly GCA_903953195.1. Classification (GTDB taxonomy): domain Bacteria; phylum Actinomycetota; class Acidimicrobiia; order Acidimicrobiales; family Microtrichaceae; genus SXMI01. The sequence goes on along the minus strand of CAJBIS010000407.1, from coordinate 3,386 downwards.
GATCGCCACCGACCTGCGGGGGGCGACGACGATGCCCGGCCTGTGGGCCGCGGGGGAGGTGGCGTGCACGGGCGTGAACGGCGCCAATCGACTGGCATCGAACTCGCTGCTCGAAGGCATGGTGTTCGGTCCTCGGGCGGTCGAGTCCATCGCCGCCGGGATCGACGGTCCCGAACGCACCGGCGCGATGCGCTCGGTGCTCGGGTTCCCGGACGGACCGCCCGCCCCGGAGTCGCTCGAGATCCCCGGTCTGCCCCTCGAGGTGGACGTCACCGACGCGACGCCGAGCGGGGAGGCGCCCGCCCCGGAGTCGTCATCCGCGCTCGACGCGCTGCGCGACCGGCTGCAGCACACGATGTCGATCCACGCCGGAGTGAGTCGTTCGGGCGAGGGGCTCGACGAGGCGCGGGTCGCCCTCGACCAACTGGGCGTCGAGCTGCGGTCCGCAGGTCCGTTCGACGCACCGGCCGTGGCCGAGGTCCGCAATCTGCACACCGTGGGGACCGCGCTCGTCGCCGCGGCGCTGGCGCGCGTGGAGTCCCGCGGGACGCACGCCCGGAGCGACTTCCCGGAGCCCGACGACACCCTGCGGCACCGGTGGATCATCGGCGGGTCCGGCGCGACCGCCTGAGTCGGTGTCATGCTCGAATTCGTGAACGACGACGACTGGCTGCACCCGCCGACACACGTGGTGCGCGACGCCGTGGCCCGGGCGCTGGCCGAGGATCTCGAGCCGCTCGGCGACCTGACGGCGACCCTGATCGAGAGTGGGCACACCGAGGCGCGATTCGTCGCCCGTCGGCCGGGCCGGATCGCCGGGACCCGGGCTGCTGCCGAGACGTTCGCCCAGGTGGACCCGTCGATCGAGGTGCGCTGGTCGTGCCGGGAGGGTGCCGAGGTGGCCGCCGGCGAGACGTTCGGTGTGGTGCGCGGTGAACTCGCCCCGATCGTCATCGCGGAACGCACCGCGCTGAACTTCCTCGGATTCCTGTCGGGGATCGCAACGCTCACGTCGGCGTACGTTGCTGCGGCTGCTGCCGGGGGCGGCACGGCGCGGGTGTGGGACACCCGCAAGACGATCCCGGGACTGCGTTCGCTGTCCAAGGCCGCAGTGCGCGCCGGCGGCGGACGCAACCATCGGGGCAACCTGTCCGACTGGTTGATGTTGAAGGACAACCACCTGACCGGCCTGGGGATCACGGCCGCGGTCGCCACCGCCCGCGATCGCTGGCCGGGTCGGACGATCCACGTGGAGTGCGACCGACTCGACCAGTGCGTCGAGGCGCTCGACGCCGGCGCCGACGCCATTCTCCTGGACAACATGACGCCAGCGGAGGTCCGGGCGTGTGTCGAGGCGGCGCACGAGCGGCAGGCCGGCTGGACGCGTCGGACGCTCCTCGAGGTCTCGGGCGGGATCACGCTCGACACGATCGGGGAGTACGCCACGACCGGTGTCGACATGATCTCGGCGGGTGCGTTGACGAACGCGGCACCGGTGCTCGACATCGGCCTCGACATCACGCCCGTCACGCCGTCGCGCGGGTGATCCGGGTGGGCGACCCGGATTCGGGTTCGACCGGAGCCGACGCCAGCGACCAAGCTGGACCGGACGACGCACCCCACTTGGCCGCGAAGGAGTCAGCGTGCTGCTCGTGATCGATGCCGGCAACACCCAGACCGTCGTGGGGCTCTACGACTCCGGCGACCGGAGCCACCAACTGCTCGACCACTGGCGACTGGCCACGCACGCCGAGCGCACCAGCGACGAACTGCTGCTGTTGTTGCGTCAACTCCTCGAGACCCGCGACCTCGACCTGCGGACCGGCGTGCGCGGCATCGCCGTCTCGTCCGGGGTGCCGAGCATCACGTTCGAGCTCCGGCGGATGTGCGAGCGGTACCTGGACATCGAACCGGTGGTGCTCGGTGCCGGGGTGAAGACCGGAATGCCCGTGCTGTACGACAACCCCAAGGAGGTGGGCGCCGATCGCATCGCGAACGCGGTCGGGGCGTACGACCTGTACGGGGGACCGACGATCGTCGTCGACTTCGGTACGGCCACGACGTTCGACGTGATCTCGGACAAGGGCGAGTACCTCGGCGGTGCGATCGTGCCGGGCATCGAGATCTCGCTCGACGCACTCTTCGGCCGTGCCGCCGCACTCCGCCGCGTCGAGCTGGTCGAGCCGCGCTCGGTGATCGGCAAGACGACCGTCGAGTCCATCCAGTCGGGAGCGCTCTACGGCTACTCGTCGCTGGTGGACGGCATGTGTGAGCGCATCGAGGATGTCATCGGATCGTCGACGGTCATCGCGACCGGCGGTCTCGCGGGGCTCCTGACCCCGATCACCGAGTCGATCGAGCACGAGGAGCCCTGGTTGACGTTGCACGGTCTCCGGTTGATCTGGGAGAAGAACCAGTCGTGACCGACGCCGCCGAACCGGTCGAGCCGGTCGAACCGCAGCATCCTGACGTCGCCCGCGCCGGCGACTTCGATCAGCCCTACCGCCACGAGGTCGACGCGACGGTTGCCCACGTCGTCGGACGCCACGGCGCCATCGAACCGGGTACCGAGACGGGTGAGGTGGTCTCGGTGGCGGGTCGGCTGATGCTCCGCCGCGACCAGGGGAAGCTCGCGTTCGGCACACTCCGCGACGCCACCGGCGACATCCAGTTGTTCGCGACGGCGAAGGGCACACCCGGGTTCGAACAGTTCTGCGCGCTCAATCTCGGCGACTGGATCGGCGTGACCGGCGAGGTCATGGCGACACGCCGCGGCGAGCTGTCGGTGCGGGTCGACGACTGGACGCTGTTGGCGCCGACCCGTCGCTCGTTCCCCGACAAGTGGCACGGCATCCAGGACCCGGACACGCGCTATCGACAGCGCTACGTCGATCTGTGGGTGACACCCGAGGCGCGTCACACCTTCGTGCTCCGCTCGCGGCTGGTGTCGCTGCTGCGCCGGTTCCTCGAGGACCGCGGGTACCTCGAGGTCGAGACCCCGGTGTTCCATCCGATCCCGGGCGGGGCGCTCGCTCGTCCGTTCGCCACGCACCACAACGCACTCGACCAGGAACTGTTCCTGCGGATCGCCCCGGAGCTCTACCTCAAGCGGCTCGTGGTCGGCGGCTTCGAGCGCGTGTTCGAGATCGCCCGTGTGTTCCGCAACGAGGGCATCTCGACGCGCCACAACCCCGAGTTCACGATGCTCGAGTGCTACGAGGCCTACGGCGACTACCACGTGCACATGGAGCTCACCGAGCAGCTCGTCGAGTTCCTCGCCGTCGAGCTGTGCGGTTCGTCGACCGTGACCTACGACGGCCGCGATCTGGACCTGTCGGCGCCATGGCGACGGGGCACGCTCGCCGAGCTGACCACGGAGCGGGTCG
>CAJBIS010000406.1 GCA_903953195.1 uncultured Actinomycetes bacterium | reverse complement strand
CGGAACACACCCGGGAACGCCAGCACGTTGTTGATCTGGTTCGGGAAGTCCGACCGACCGGTCGCGATGACGGCGGCGACGTCCTGGATCAGTTCGGGACGGATCTCCGGGTCCGGGTTCGCCATGGCGAACACCACCGGGTCCTTGGCCATCCCCATGACGTCCTCCCGGGTGATGAGGTTGGGGCCGGACAGGCCGATGAACACGTCGGCGCCGGGCATCACCTGACTGATCGACCCGCTGAGATTCTCCGGGTTGGTGTGCTCGGCGAACCACTGCTTCGAGCGGTTCAGATCGGACCGGTTGCGGGACACCGCGCCCTGTCGGTCGCAGCCCACGACGTTCTGGACGCCGGCGTTCATCAGGATCTTCGACACCGCGACACCGGCGGCACCGACGCCGGCGACGACCACCTTCAGGTCACCGATGTCCTTGCCCACGATCCGGAGCGCGTTCTCGAGCGCGGCCAGCGTGACGATGGCGGTGCCGTGCTGGTCGTCGTGGAACACCGGGATGTCCATCTCGGCATCGAGCCGCTCCTCGACCTCGAAGGCCCCGGGCGCGGCGATGTCCTCCAGGTTGATCCCACCGAACGTCGGCTCGAGTCGGAGCACCGTCTCGATGATCTCGTCGGGCGAGTTGGTCCTGATGCAGATCGGGAACGCGTCGACGCCGGCGAAGTGCTTGAACAGCAGCGCCTTGCCCTCCATCACCGGCATCGCGGCCTCGGGGCCGATGTCGCCGAGGCCGAGCACCGCGGACCCGTCCGAGACGATCGCCACGGTGTTGCGCTTGATCGTGTACTCGTGGGCGTCGGCCGGGTTCTTGGCGATGTCCATGCACACCCGGGCGACACCCGGCGTGTACGCCATCGACAGGTCCTCGACGTCACGCACCGGAGCGAGCGGCAGCACCTCGATCTTGCCGCCCTCGTGCATCTTGAAGGTGCGGTCCTCGAACTCGAGCACCTCGACGCCGTCGACGCTCTCCACCGCGGCACGCACCTGCTCCTGGTGGGCCTCGCTGACGCAGTTGACGACCAGGTCGTCGTCGAGTGTGTCGGTCTTGACCTCGAAGCCCTGAAGGGCCGAGATGTTGGCGCCGACCTCACCGATCGCGATCGCCAGCCGACCCAGCATTCCGGGCTGGTTCTGCATGCGGACGCGGAGACGGACCGAGTAGGCGGGGGTGGGAGTGTCAGCCATCAGGCTGGCAGGCTAACGCCCCGGCGCCGGAACCTCCGCTTCCGCTGTGGTTCAGGCGCCCTGGAAGGTGAAGCCCAGTTCGGGCGCGGTGACCAGCGGCCGGTAGGGAATCCCGGCCGCCTCGGCCATGGCCGCGCACGTCCCGCCGCGATCGACGAGCGGCATGATCAACACGACCTCGGCACCGAGTTCCTGCACGACCTCGACCGCCTCGAACAGCGAGGTGCCCCGGGTGACCGTGTCCTCGGTGATCACGACCCGGTCGCCGGCGGCGAGCGGACCGGCCAGGCGGCCGGTCACGCCGTGGTCCTTGGACTCCTTGCGAATCGTGAAACTGTGCAGGTGACGTCCCTGCGTGGCCGCCACGGCGGCGACGCCGTAGGCCACGGGATCGGCGCCCACCGTCAACCCGCCGATCGCGTTCGCCTCGGGCGGGATGACCGCCAGCGCCGCAGCCGCCATCAGCACGATGCCATCGGGGTCGCACGCCGTCTGTTTGGAGTCGATGAACCAGTCGCTCCGCGCGCCGGACTTCAACACGAAGTCGCCGCGGCGGACCGAGTGCTCGAGCAGGTGGGCGACCAGCGCCCGGTGCACCTCGGTCGGGATGCCGGCGGCGTCGGTGGAACCGTCGACCATCGGACTAGATGTCCTCGTCGCCGAACTCGATGCGACGGAACTCCTCGTCGGTGAGCACGTCCTCGGGTGAACCCGACTCCTCGTACTGGTGGCGGCGGCCGATCAGCACGAAGAACGCGCCGATCAGGACGACACCGGCGATCGCGAAGATGAGGAGACCCTGGAACATGCTCTCCTTCTACTCGGTCCGGCACCCCCCGGCGAGCCGCAGCACCTGCTCGCCGACCACACGTCGGCCGACCGCGAGACGCTCAGGGGGCCGGGTTCCACTCCTCGAGGCCGTACCGGCCGAACCCGCCGATGAAGAAGAACTCGTGCAGCCCGAAACCCACCGCACCGCCGGATGATCCGCCCGACTGGGTGAAGCGGGCCACCTGATCGCACAGCCCGAACAGTTGATCGGCGTCCCGCTCGTAGTGCATGCGACGCGACTGCACCACCAGATCTCCCTGCCACATGCCGTGACGCCAGTCGGGATCGATCCCGTAGCCGGTGCCGTGCATGAGCCAGCAGTCGAGCAGCGGCTCCACGTCGATGCTGATCGCACCCCCGGGCGCGTCCGGGAACGTCAGTGTGGACCGTTCGATGTACCGGGTCCCGGAGCGGAGCACGGCGTCGTGCTCGGGTCGACCCAACCACTCGGGTTCGCGGCTCGGGTCCGCCCAGATCCGCACCGCCTCCTCGAGCTCCCGGTGACCGGTGCCGTCGTGCTCGTTCAGGATGTAGAGGATCGAGTGGTCGTCGAACTGCATCGGCGCGTAGTTCCACATGCCGACCATCTGGCCCTCGGTCCGGACACCGGCCGGCTCCTCCTCGCCCACCGGCCGCACACCCCAGCTGCGATCTCGGGTCCCCCACCACGCGTCGGGCGTCACCTCGAACGACCCGCCGGCGGTCTCGAGCACGCCCCGCCAGCGACCCGTCTGCGCGAGCCTCATGGTGTCGAACAGCACGCGGCCGTGGCGGCGGATGTACTGACGCGGCTCCTCGAACGCCGGCATCGCCCCCTCCCAGACCAGGTCGAAGGCCACGGGCGAGTCGTCGGTGGGCTCACAGATGATGCGCAGTTCCTCGAGCGGGCGGATCACCTCGACGCGCATCGGACCGACCGAGGTGTCCATCCGATCACCGAGTCGGCGCGACGCCCGCACGACCTCGTGGTCGACGCCGGTGACGACGCAGGCGAACGCGTCCTGCACCGCCAGGTTCGGGTACTGGCCGAGGCCGAACACCAGGAACGCCGAACCGTCGTTCGCGTGGCAGTTGAAGTAGTAGCGGTCGTAGAAGTTCCGGTCGCTGGACGCCACGTGACGGATGGTCTCGGCGGTCTGGTGGACCGGGAAGTCGTCCCAGGACGACAGGGTGCCGTGGACCGGAGGTTCAGGGAAGGAGGCCATGTCCACTGACTACCACGTCACTGTCGACGGAGCGGCGGGACGGTCGACGGAGCGGCGGGCGGCCCGGCCGTCCCACCGGACCCACGGGGGTCAGGTCCCGAGCCGACCGGCCTGCATGTCCTCGATCGCCTCGATCAGCTGCTGGCGGGTGTTCATCACGAACGGGCCGTAGCGGGCCACCGGCTCGTTGAGCGGGCGACCCGAGAGCACGAGCACCTCGGCGACCTCACCGTCGGGGCCGGCGCCGGCGATCTCGGCGACCTCGCCCGGGCCGAGCACACCGAGCTCCGACTCGGCGAGCGTGGTGCCGCCGACGTCGACCGAACCGACGAGCGGGTACACCAGCACGTTGTGATCGGTCGGGAACGCGCTGCTCGCCGACGCACCCTCGGCCAGGCTCAGGTGCGTGTAGGTGATCGGCGTGTGGGTCGTGCCCGGGCCGACGAGCCCGAACGCCTCGCCGGCCACGACCCGCACCGTCACGCCGGGCGCCGGTTCGCTCACGGCGACGGCGTCAGCGGTGAGGTCCTGGTACGCCGGCGGGATCATCTTCGAGTCCGCCGGGAGGTTCACCCACAGCTGCACCCCGTGCAGGTGGCCGCCGTCGCGCAGGAACCCCTCGGTCGGGCCCTCCTTGTGGAGCACGCCGCGACCGGCGGTCATCCACTGCGTGTCACCCGGTCCGAGCACACCGTGATTGCCCAGGCTGTCACGGTGCTCGAGTTCGCCGTCGAGCAGGTACGTCACCGTCTCGAACCCGCGGTGCGGGTGCTCCGGCGTCCCGACGGCCTCGCCGGGACCGTGATGAACCGGACCCATCTGGTCGAGGAGCAGGAACGGGTCGACCAGTTCCACGCCGGGCACGGGAAACGGTCGCCGCACGACGAATCCGTCACCCTCGACGGCCCGCTGCGCGGGGAGGACGTGTCGGACCTGACGCTGCGTGCTCATGCGGTCTCCCAGACGATGATCTCGGTCCCATCCTGCACCGCGGTCAGGCCGAGCGCACCAGCGTCGGTGAGGCGCACCGCGTCACCGCGATCGAGTGCCACGTCCGGTTCGTCGAGGCGGAGCGACCCGGTGGCGACGAACAGGTGCACGTGCGGGGCGGACGGCAGTTCGACGGTGGCGCCCGTGTCGAGCCGGGCGACCCACATCGTGGCGTCGCGCTGGTGGATGCGGATCGCGCCGTCGACCTCCGGGTCACCGCTGGCCACGGCGACGAGCCCGCCGCCGCTCAGTCGGTCGACGACGTCGAGCTGCTCGTACGACGGTGCCACGCCGAGGGTGTCGGGCCGGACCCACATCTGCACCAGACGCACGGGCACGTCGGGATCCGGGTTCATCTCGGAGTGCCGGATGCCGGTCCCCGCCGACATGCGCTGGGCCAGACCCGGGTAGAGCTCACCGACGTTGCCCTCGGAGTCCCGGTGCTCGAGTCGACCCTCGAGCACCCACGTGACGATCTCCATGTCACGGTGGGGGTGCGCACCGAAACCCGTGGCCGGCGCCACGACGTCATCGTTGCTGACGAGGAGCAGCCCGTGGCCGACGTTCGTCGGATCGGCGTGGTGACCGAAGCTGAACGAGTGCCAGCTGTCGAGCCAGCCGAGCTGCGTGTGGAACCGGCTCCCGGCCGGGCGGACGTCGACGGTCGGGCTCACAGCGCACCCATCGTGCGCGGGGCGTGATGATCCACCGGAACCGGCCGATCAGTCGCTGAAGCGGACGTCGCCGTGACCGGGGACGACCTCACCGATCACCCAGGCGCGCTGACCGTGCGAACGGAGCTCGTCGAGGGCCTTGGTGGCGGACTTCGCCGGCACGACGGCGACCATGCCGACGCCGAGGTTGAAGACCTTGCGCATCTCGTCGGTGCTCACGTCACCGATGCGCTGCAGCTCCGCGAACACCTCGGGCCACGTCCAGCTCGTGGGGTCGATGAGCGCGTCGGTCCGACGATTCATGGCGCGGTTGAGGTTGCCGGGCAGGCCGCCGCCGGTGATGTGCGCGACGGCGTGCACCTCCACATGCGACTCGAGCGCCCGGATCGCAGGTGCGTAGATCACCGAGGGACGCAGCAGTTCGTCGGCGACCGTCGGCGCGTGCGAGTCCTCCCAGGCGCGGTCGTCCAACGAGCGGCCGGCGACGTCGAGGTACAGACGACGGGCGAGCGAGTACCCGTTGGACCGCAGGCCCGGTGAGGGCAGCGCGATCAACAGGTCGCCCACCTCGACGCGGTCGGCACTCAGGATGCGGTCGCGGTCGACGACGCCGACGGCGAAGCCGACCAGATCGAAGTCGCCGGGTTCCATGACCCCCGGGTGCTCCGCCATCTCGCCGCCGATCAGCGCGCAGCCGGCCTGACGACAGCCCTCGGCGACGCCGCCGACGATGTCCTTGACCTGCGCCGGGTCCAGACGACCGACCGAGATGTAGTCGAGGAAGAACAACGGCTCCGCGCCCTGGCACACCAGGTCGTCGACGCACATCGCCACCAGGTCCAGACCGATCGTGTCGTAGCGGCCCGTCGCCGCGGCCACGAGCGCCTTGGTGCCCACGCCGTCGGTCGTCGACACCAGGACCGGATCGCGGTAGCGCTTCGGGTCGAACCGGAACAGCCCGCCGAACCCGCCGATGTCGCCGATGACCTCGGGTCGGAACGTGCTGCGGACGTCGGCCTTGATGCGCTCGACGGCCTCCTCGCCGGCCGCGATCGAGACGCCGGCGGCCTCGTAGGTCTCACCCACCGGACGACTCCCCCGACTGCTCGGCCCGTGCGCCCTGCGACGGGAGCGTGCGTTCCTCGGCGGCGAGCAGCAGTGCCGGTGCGGCGGTGACGCCCTCGACCGTGAGGACGTCGTCGATCTCGAGCACGCCCTTGCCGAGCTCCGGCGGGATGGCCACCGGGTACTCACCGGTCAGGCAGGCCGTGCAGAACCCGGCGCCGGGTGCGCCGACCGCGTCGACGAGTCGGTCGAGGGTCAGGTACGAGAGCGTGTCGACGTTCAGGTAGCTGCGGATCTCGTCGACGTCCATGTTGGCGGCCAGCAGTTCGCCGCGGGTTCCGGTGTCCATGCCGTAGAAGCAGGGCCAGCGGTACGGCGGCGACGACACCCGCAGGTGGACCTCGGCGGCGCCGGCCTCACGCAGCATCGACACCATCGCCCGGGTCGTGGTGCCGCGCACGATCGAGTCGTCGACCACCACCAGACGCTGACCCTCGATGTTCTCGCGCAGCGGGTTGAGCTTCATGCGCACGCCGAGCGCCCGCATCTCCTGGCTCGGCGCGATGAACGTCCGGCCGATGTAGCGGTTCTTCACCAGCCCGTGACCGAACGGGATCCCCGAGGCGCGTGAGAAGCCCTCGGCGGCCGGCAGACCGGACTCGGGGACGCCCATGACGAGGTCGGCGTCGATGGGCGCCTGCTCGGCGAGCCGCTCACCCATGCGCACCCGGGCCTGGTGGACGTTGCGGCCGTAGAGCTGCGAGTCGGGCCGGGCGAAGTAGACGAACTCGAACAGGCAGAGGCGCGGGTCGGGGGCGACCCCCTCGAACGGTCGGATGGACCGCACGCCGTGGTCGTCGATCACCACCATCTCACCGGGGTCGAGCTCCCGCACGAAGTGCGCACCCACCGTGTCGAGCGCCGGCGTCTCGGACGCCAGCACCCAACCGGAGTCGAGCTTGCCGAGGCACAGCGGGCGGAACCCCTGCGGGTCGCGCACGCCGATGACCCGGTGGCGGTCGAGCAGGACCAGGGAGAACGCGCCCTCGAACCGCGGCAGCACCGTCGTCAGCGCCTGCACCAGCGCGTCGTCGGCGGCGCCGATTCGCTCGCACTCGTGCGCGATGCACTCGGCCATTGCGTCCGTGTCGCTCGACACCGTGCCGGGGAGCATGCCCTCGTCCTCGGCGAGCGACGCGGTGTTCACCAGGTTGCCGTTGTGCGCGAGTGCGAACTGGGTGTGGACGACGTCGCGGAACACGGGCTGCGAGTTCTTCCACATGCTCGAGCCCGTGGTGGAGTAACGCGTGTGCCCGATGGCGAGATCGCCGTCGAGCGCCGCGAGGGTGCGGTCGTCGAACACGTTCGACACGAGCCCCATGTCCTTGACCACGGTCACGTGGTCGCCATCGGAACTGGCGATCCCGGCCGACTCCTGACCGCGGTGCTGGAGTGCGTAGATGCCGAGATAGGCCAAGTGGGCGACCGGAGTTCCAGGGGCGTAGACGGCGAAGACGCCGCACGCTTCGCCCGGCTTGCCGAGGTCAGGGTCCACGTCGCCATCCTGCCACACCTCCCCGAGGGCTCGGACCGGTCGCGCGCGACCGCGCGTGCCCACCGATCGGCCGCCCAGCGGCCGCGTCACGGCATCAACGCGGCGCGACCAGCGTCCACGGTTCCCTCGGCAGCGAGTCGGGATCGAACCGCTCGAGGACCTGCGCGGCATCGAGCCGCTCCCCGGGACCGGCCCAGCCGAGCGAGGTCGCCAGCAACCCGAGCACGTCCTCCGCCCGCTCCCCCAGCGCGAAGCGGTCGGCGAGCGTCACCGAGCCGTGACGCTTCGCCAGCCGGGCGCCGTCCGGCCCGAGGACCAGCGGAACGTGCAGGTACTCGGGCGTGGGCAGACCCAGCAGCTGCTGGAGCAGCACCTGGCGCGGGGTGGAGGTCCAGAGGTCGTCACCGCGCACGACCTGCGTCACCCCCTGCAACGCGTCGTCGACCACGACGGCCAGGTGATAGGCCGCCACACCGTCGGCGCGGCGGAGCACCAGATCGTCGACCACGAGTTCGAGTTCACCCAGTCGACGGTCGTGCGCCGTCACGACCATGTGGTCGGCACGCAGCCGGAGCGCGGGAGCGCGGCCCTCGGCACGTCGACGAGCGCGATCGGCATTGCTCAGGTCACGACACGTGCCCGGATAGGTGCCGTCCTCGGACGCCTCGGACACCGGCGACGGCGCGTGCGGCGCTGCTGCGGCCTCTCGGATCTCGCGGCGCGAACAGAAGCAGTCGTAGGTTCGACCGGAGTCGACCAGGCGATCGATCGCGGCGTCGTAGTGGGCGCGTCGCTCCGACTGACGCACGACCTCACCGTCGCGATCGAGGCCGAGCGCGGCGAGATCGGCGAGCTGCTCGGTCTCGCGGTCCGCAACGGCGCCGGTGGTCAGGTCCTCCATGCGCACCAGGAATGCCCCGCCCGCGTGGCGGGCCGCGCACCACGCCACCAGCGCGGTCCGCAGGTTGCCGAGGTGCAGTGAACCCGACGGGCTCGGTGCGAAGCGGCCGACCGCTCGTCGTGCGCTGTCCGTCACCCGATCGGACCGGCCTGTGATGCGGCGGGCCGTCTCAGCCCTGGGTGGTGCCGCTGCCGAGCGCGGCGGGGAGCTGATCGCGCCACGCGGCCGTCGCGTCGGCCAGGGACACGTCGAGCAGGTCCTTCACGACGAGCCGGTCACCCGCTGCGACACCGATCCGGGCGTGCGGGACGCCTGCGGCCTCGAGCGCGTCGAGCACCGTCCGCACCTGATCGGGTGCGACGCACAGCACCGCGCGTCCGGCGGACTCGCCGAACAGTTCGGCGTGGTCCGCGATCCGAGCGGCGGTGAAGCCGACGCCGGAACGGACGGCCATCTCGGCGAGCGCCAGACCGACGCCGCCCTGCGCGACGTCGTGGGCGCCCTGCACCAGGCCGTTGATGACGAGCTCGCGCACGACGCCTGCGGCCGCTGCAGCGGACGCCAGATCGAGGGTGGGCAGCGTGCCGCGACCACGGTGGCCGGCACGCGACGCCCACAGCGAGCCGTCGAGCGTCGGATCGGTCGCACCCACGAGGATCAACCGACTGCCGTCGACCAGCACCGGGCCGGGCGGAACGGTCGACAGGTCGTCGACCACGCCGAGCACACCGATGATCGGCGTCGGATCGATGTCTCGGCCGCGGGACTCGTTGTAGAGGCTGACGTTGCCGCCGATGCACGGGACGTCGAACGCCTCGAGTGCCTCGGAGAACCCGTCGACGCTCTCGGAGAGCTGCCACATGACCTCGGGGTGCTCGGGGTTGCCGAAGTTCATGCAGTTGACCATCGCCATCGGACGGGCGCCGACGACGGCGAGGTTCATGACCGACTCGACCATGGTCATCGCGCTGCCCTGCCGGGCGTCGACCGCACACCACAGGTGGTTGCCGTCGGTCGTCATCGCCAGACCGCGACCGGTGTCCGCGCCGGTGGTCGGGTGCTTGAGTCGCAGCACGGCGGCGTCGGCACCCGGACCCATCACCGTGTTGAGGAACAGCATGTGGTCGTACTGCGTCCACACCCACGACGTGTCGGCGAGCATGCCCAGCAGATCGGCGCCCGGGTCGGACGGTGCTGGGAGCGCGTCGGCACGATCGGCCCGACGCTCGGCGAGGTCGGTCGGCTCCGAGCGGGGCCGGTCGTACAGCGGAGCGTCCTCCTCGAGCGACTTCGCGGGAACATCGGCGAGCACCTCGCCGTCGGCGTCGACGACCCGCAGCCGCCCCGACCCGGTCACGGTGCCGATGACGGTGGCCCGCACCTCCCACTTCTCGGCGATGGCGAGCACCTCGTCGAGTTGCTCGGGCGTGACGATCGCCAGCATGCGTTCCTGCGACTCCGACGTCATCACCTCGAAGGGCTCCATCCCCGGCTGTCGCAGCGGCACCTCGTCGACCATCACATCCATGCCGGCGCCGCCCTTGGCGGCCGTCTCCGAGGTCGCGCACGTGATGCCGGCGCCACCGAGGTCCTGCACGCCGACGGCCAGGTCACGGTCGAGCAGTTCGAGACACGCCTCGATCAGCCGCTTCTCCTCGAACGGGTCGCCGACCTGCACGCTGGGGCGCTTGTCGGCGTCGGCCTCGTCATCGCTGAAGCCCGCCGATGCGAGCACCGACACACCGCCGATGCCGTCTCGACCCGTGGTGGAGCCGAGCAACACCGCCAGGTTCCCGACACCCTCGGCCCGACCGAGCACCAGTCGCTCGGTCGGCATGACGCCCAGACAGAGCACGTTGACCAGCGGGTTGCCGGCGTACGTCTCATCGAAGACGGTCTCGCCGCCGACGGTCGGCACGCCGACCGAGTTGCCGTAGCCGGAGATGCCCGAGACGACGCCCTCGGCGACCCAGCGGGCCCGGGCGTCGTCGAGCGGACCGAAGCGGAGCGGATCCATCACCGCGATGGGGCGGGCGCCGACCGAGAAGATGTCGCGCAGGATGCCGCCGACGCCGGTGGCCGCGCCCTGGTACGGCTCGATGGCCGAGGGGTGGTTGTGGCTCTCGATGCGCAGGGCCGCGGCGATCCCGTCGCCGACGTCGATCACGCCCGCGCCCTCGCCCGGTCCGACCAGCACCCACGGAGCCTCGGTCGGGAACCGACGCAGGTGGATCCGACTGCTCTTGTACGAGCAGTGCTCGGACCACATCACCGAGTACATCGCCAGCTCGAGATGGTTCGGGCGACGACCCAACGTCTCCCCGATGCGGAGGTACTCGTCATCGGTGAGCCCGAGTGCCGCGTGCGTGTCGTCGACGGGGGCCAGATCCGGATCGCTCGCCATGCGACGAACCTACCGTGTGCCGCACCGGTGATCGGACGGTCCCGGCAGCAAGCCGGGCCGGCCGCCGTCACGCCGAGTCGATCGTTCACACCCACCGGATCCGACCGAGACCAGACGGCCGGAATGCAGTGAATCGGCGTGGACCCGACCGCCCGAATGGGACAGAAACATTCGGTCGGAATTGGCGAATGTTGCGATGACGGGAATTCACCTCCAGACTTCGACCATGGCAACCAAGAAGACACGCACGATGACCGATGAGCACAAGGCGGCAATCGCCGCCGGACGGACCGAGAGTCGCGCCGTCAAGGCCTACCTCGAGGCCCTCGAGACGAACCGTCCCAAGCGCGGTCGCAAGCGGACGCCGGACTCGGTGAACGCGCGACTCGCCACCATCGACGCCCAACTCGCCGATGCCGATGTGGTGAAGCGGCTGACTCTCGTGCAGGAGCGCCTCGACCTGCTCGCCGAACTCGAGCGCATGAGCACCACCGTCGACATCTCGGCCGCGGAGGCCGAGTTCATCGCCGCCGCCAAGGCCTACGGCGAGCGCAAGGGCATCAGCTACAACGCCTGGCGTGAGGTGGGCGTCTCCGCCGCCGTGCTGAAGCAGGCCGGCATCTCCCGCGCCCAGATCTGACGCCGCTGCGCCGGCGGCCAGGAGGCGCGGTCAGAGGAAGGACGCGAGGAGTTCCCGGCCGTCGGTGGAACCCAGCAACTCGTGACAGGCACGTTCGGGGTGCGGCATGAGCCCCACCACGTTGCGGCCGGCGCTGCACACACCGGCGATGTCGTCGACGGAGCCGTTCGGGTTGTCGACGTACCGGAACACGATGCGGTCCTCACCCCGGAGTTCCGCAAGTGTCTCGTCGGAACAGGTGTAATTCCCCTCGAAGTGATTGATGGGAATTCGCACGACTCGACCGACTGACGATGCCGAGGTCAGGACACTGTCCGTCGTCTCGACACGCAGTTCCGACATCTCGCAACGGAACTTGAGTCCGGCGTTCTTCTGCAACGCGCCGGGCAGCAGTCCGGCCTCGGTCAACACCTGGAATCCGTTGCAGATCCCGACCACCGGACCACCCGCTGCGGCGAACACCCCGACGGCGTCCATCACCGGCGAGAACCTGGCGATCGCACCGGGCCGCAGGTAGTCGCCATGGGCGAACCCGCCGGCCACCACGACCGCGTCGGCGGCACCGAGCGACGTCTGGTCGTGGAACACGATCTCGGCCGTCCCGCCGAGCGACTCGACCGCCTCGACGACGTCGAACTCGCAGTTGGTTCCGGGAAAGCGGATGACCGCGACGTGACGTGCCACTCAGGCCACCGGGACGTCAGCGGGCTGCAGGGTGATCGACGAGTCCTCGATCACCGGGTTCGTCAGGAAGCGGTGGCACAGGTCCTCGACGAGCGACCGGGCCGCGGCCTCGTCGGCGGCCTCGACACGGAACGAGATCGCCTTGCCGACACCGACGCCGCTCACCCCCTCGAAGCCGAGCGCCGGCAGCGCCCGCTCGATCGTGGCGCCCTGCGGATCGGCGATCCCGGGGCGGAGGCTCACGTGGACGACGGCATCGAACGTCATGTGGCTCACTCTCTCACACTCAGACTGAGGCCCCGGGCCAGTCCGCGAGCGACCGACCGCAGATGCGTTCGTACGCCGCGACGTACCGCTCGCGGGTGGCGCCGATGACCTCCGCAGGCAACGTCGGGGGCGGCGGTGTCTTGTCCCAGTCGAGCGTCTCGAGGAAGTCGCGGACCGGCTGCTTGTCGAACCCCTGCGGTGTGGTGCCGGGCGTCCAGTCGGTCGCGAGCCAGTAGCGCGATGAGTCCGGGGTGAGCACCTCGTCGGCCAGCACCAGTTCGGGTTCGCCGTCGGGACCGGCGACGAGCCCGAGCTCGAACTTGGTGTCGGCGAGCAGGAATCCGGCGGCCTCGGCCCGAGCACTCGCGACGGCGAACATCGCCAGACTCGCTTCCCGCGCCCGTTCGGCCAGCTCGCCGCCGACGAGTGCGACGGCGGCGTCGAACGAGATGTTCTCGTCGTGGTCACCCACCGCCGCCTTGGTCGACGGCGTGAAGCGCGGCTCGGGCAGGCGGTCCGCCTCGACGAGTCCGGCGGGGACGGCCTCGCCGTGGATCGTCCCCGAGGTCCGGTACTCCTTCCACGACGACCCGGCGACGAAAGCCCGCACGATGCACTCGATCGGCAGCATCTCGGCGCGTCGGCACAACATGATGCGGCCGGCGAGCTCCGGACGGCGGGCCGACTCGGGAAGGTCGGCGACGTCGGTCGAGATCAGGTGGTTGCCGATGACGCCCGACAACTCGTCGAACCAGTGGGCCGACATGGCGGTCAGGACCCGGCCCTTGTCGGGCACCGGCTCGGCCATCACGACGTCGAACGCCGAGAGCCGGTCCGAGGCCACCATCAGCAACTGGTCGTCGCCGACCGCGTACAGGTCGCGCACCTTGCCCCGGTGGACGTGCTCGAGCCCGAGGTCCTCCCCCGGGGTCGGAGCCGCCGGCGGGGTCACAGGATCTCCTCACCGGTGTACGCCGCGGCATCGGGGTAGCGCGACGCCAGCGCGTCGACGCGCGACACGAAGTCGCCGACCTGGTCGCCGGCGGTCCCGATGAACGTCACCGGATCACCCATCGCCGCCGTGATCGCCGCGGCGTCGAGTCCGAGCCGGGCGTCCGAGCCCAGTCGCTCGACGAGGTCGTTGCCCTCGGATCCCTGCTCGCGCATCTCGAGCGCCACGGCAACGGCGTGCTCCTTGATGACCTCGTGCGCGGTCTCCCGCCCGACACCACTGCGCACCGCCGCCATCAGGACCTTCGTGGTGGCGAGGAACGGCAGGTACCGACGCAGTTCGCGTTCGATCGTCGCCGGGAACGCGCCGAATCCGCCGAGGACGTCGAGCAGCGTCTGGAACGCGCCGTCGGTGGCGAAGAACGCGTCCGGCAACAGCACCCGACGGACGACCGAGCAGCTCACGTCGCCCTCGTTCCACTGCTCGCCGGCGAGCCCGGCCGCCATCGTGAGGTGCCCGTTGAGGATCACCCGGAACCCACCGATGCGCTCGCAGCTCCGGGCGTTCATCTTGTGCGGCATGGCCGATGACCCGACCTGACCGGGCCGGAACCCCTCGGTGACGAGTTCGTTCCCCGCCATCAGCCGCAGCGTGGTGGCGAGCGACGCGGGGCCGTCGACGAGTTGGACCAGCGCGGACACGACGTCGAGGTCGAGCGAACGCGGATACACCTGTCCGACACTGCCGAGTGTCGCGGCGAACCCCAGGTGGTCGGCCACCAGCCGTTCGAGTTCGCGCACCTGCGTGACGTCGCCGAGCAGGTCGAGCTGATCCTGCTGCGTGCCGACCGGCCCCTTCAGTCCTCGCAGCGGGTAGCGGGCCAGCAGGTCCTCGAGCCGTGCGAACGCCACCAGCAGTTCCTCGCCGGCGTTGGCGAACCGCTTGCCGAGCGTCGTCGCCAGCGCGGCGACGTTGTGGCTGCGGCCGACGATCACCAGGTCCTGGTGTTCGGCGGCGAGCTCCGCCAGCGACACCAGCGAGGCGACGGCCCGGTCGCGGATGAGTTCGAGTCCGCGCCGCACCTGCAGCTGTTCGACGTTCTCGGTGAGGTCCCGACTCGTCATGCCCTTGTGGGCGTGCTCGTGGCCCGCGAGCGCCGAGAACTCCTCGATCCGCGCCTTCACGTCGTGCCGTGTGACGCGCTCCCGGGCGTCGATCGAGGCCAGGTCGACCTGATCGACGACGGCCTCGTAGGCCGCGATGGCGTCGGCCGGGATGTCGACGCCGAGTTCGGCCTGCGCCCGCATCACGGCGATCCAGAGCTGGCGTTCGGCCACCACCTTGTGTTCCGGCGACCACAACTCGGCCATCGGGGCGCTGGCGTACCGGGCGGCGAGCACGTTGGGGACGATGGCGGTCGCCCCGGCGGAATCAGGCACAGCGGTCGAACTCATGGGCCCATTGTCGCCGACGGGATGGGCCGCGCGAACCATTGCGCCCGACCGGCTTGATTCCGCGGCGGCTCGTGCCGATGAACCTCGGAGAGGTCACGCCATGTCATTCATCTGCACCCGTCATCCGAGCTCACCCGCCGTCGATGTCTGCGACCGATGCGGCACGACGATGTGTGACTCGTGCGCCGTGCTCACCGCCCGGCACCGGGTGGTCTGCCACGCGTGCGCACTCGAGCTCGCCGGCGTGCACCACCGAGCCGCCCCGCACCGGGCGTCACGACGTTCGGTGGCCCAGCGCCGACAGGCGCTCCGCACGGCCGCCGACCACGATTCGGCGGGCCAGGTGGCGGCGGAGCGGGACCGCGCCGCCGACGAACAGGTCGCCGCCTGGTGGCAGGACCACGACGAACTCGGCGCACACCCCGAGGGCTGGACGCGACGGTTCTGATCGCCGTCGGGCGCGGTGGCCCGGGGCCGGACTCAGGCGTCGAGCCCGGCGTCCTGATCGAGCGCGTGGCGCTCGAGCCCGGCCTGGTGTTCAGCGAGTCGCTCCGCCAACTCGTCGTCACCCAGCGCGAGGATCCGCACGGCGAGCAGCGCGGCGTTGAGCGAACCGCCGATCGCCATCGTGGCGACCGGGACACCACCGGGCATCTGCACGATCGAGTGCAGCGAGTCGACGCCACCCAGATGCTTGGTCGCCACCGGCACACCGATGACGGGCAGCGTGGTCAGCGACGCGACCATGCCCGGCAGATGAGCGGCGCCGCCGGCGCCGGCGATGATCACCGAGAGTCCACGCCCACGGGCGCTCGTGGCGTACTCGACCATCCGCTTCGGACTCCGATGCGCGGAGACGACCCGGAGCTCGTGGGCGACACCGAACTCGGCGAGCGTGTCGGCCGCGGGCTGCATGGTCCCCAGGTCCGACGAACTGCCCATGATGATCCCGACGACGGGAGCGGCAACGGTGGAACTCATCGCCCACATCCTCGCATGCGCACCCGAGTACCGCCCGCTCAGTCCGATCCGGCCAGCAGGTCGGCCGCGAGCCGGGCCCGTTCCCGGGTCACCGAGCGATCCGGACCGGTCACGGTGACGTGACCGATCTTGCGGCCCGCCCGAGCGGCCTTGCCGTACAGGTGCACCTTGGCCTCCGGCACGGCGGCGAGCGCGTCGGCCTGCCGGTCACGCGGGTCGTGCCCCTCGGTGCCGACGACGTTGACCATCGTCGCCGCGGCAGCGATCGGATCGGTCGGGCCCAACGGCCAGTCGAGCACGGCCCGCAGGTGCTGCTCGAACTGCGACGTCCTGCACGCGTCGATCGTGAGGTGCCCGCTGTTGTGCACTCTCGGCGCCACCTCGTTCACGATCACGTCGGTCCCGGTGCCGTCCTCGGACTCGATCAGGAAGAGCTCGATGGCCATCACGCCGACGGCACCGGTGACCCGGGCGACCTCGGTCGCCACCGCCACGGCCCGCTCGGCCACCGACGGGTCGAGTTCGGCGGGCAGCACCACCTCGTCACACATCCCGTCGACCTGCACCGTCTCGACCACCGGCCACGCCGCCACGTCGCCGGAGGGCCGCCGGGCGATGAGCACGGCGACCTCGCCACGCAGCGCCAGCTTCGGCTCCAGCACCAGCGGCGCGCCGTCCCACGACCCGACGAAGTCGGCGACGGCCTCGCCGTGCAGCATCCACACGCCCCGGCCGTCGTACCCGCCTCGGCTGGCCTTCACGACGACATCGACGTGTCGCGCCGCGAACGCGACCGCCCGCTCGACCGCGACCGCCGGGTCGTCGAGCACCTCGAAGTCGGGCACCGGGAGACCGGCAGCGGCGAAGGCCCGACGCTGATGGGCCTTGTCCGAGAACCGCAACGTCGCCACCGACGGCCACACCGCGACACCGGCACGCTCGAGCGCGTCCAGCGCGTCGTGGTCGACGTTCTCATGGTCGAAGGTGACGACATCGGCACCCGCCGCGACCTGAGCGATGGCGTCCGCGTCGTCAGCGGCGCCGACGACGACGTCCGTGACGACCTGGTCGGCACCCTCGTCGCTCGGTGCCGCCAGCACCCGCAGGTGGATGCCGAGCGGCGAGGCGGCCTCGGCGAGCATGCGGGCCAGCTGCCCGCCACCGATCACCGCGACGACAGGGGCAGCCATCACGACCCCGCGATGTCGGTCCGGAAGTGCATGCCGGGCCAGCTGATCTCGGCCACACCCGCGTACGCCCGGCTACGAGCCTCGGCGACCGTGGCCCCGCGACCGCACACGTTCAGCACCCGACCGCCCGCCGTCAGGAGTTCCCCGTCCGCACCGGCGCGCACGCCGGCACAGAAGACGCTGACGCCATCGAGGGCGCGCGCCGCGTCGAGTCCGGTGATCACATCGCCGGTGCGCGGCGACGCCGGGTAGCCCTCGGACGCCAGCACGACCGTGACCTGCGCGTCGTCGACGAACGTCGGAGTGTGCTCGATGTGGCCCGCCGCCGCCTGGGCCAGCAGCACCGACAGGTCCGAGGACAGCCGGGGCAGCACCACCTGGGTCTCCGGGTCACCGAACCGGACGTTGAACTCGATGAGCCGCGGGCCGTTCGGGGTGAACATCAGTCCGGCGTACAGCACGCCCCGGTAGTCGATGCCCCGTCGGCGGAGCTCGTCGATGGTCGGCTGCACGAACCGGTCCAGCACGTCGTCGACGACGTCCCCGTCCGCGATTCCCACGGGCGAGTAGGCGCCCATGCCACCGGTGTTCGGTCCGGCGTCGCCGTCACCGACGCGCTTGAAGTCCTGCGCCGGCGCCAACGCCACGGCGCGGTGACCGTCGCACACCGCCAGCACCGACAGCTCGGGACCGACCAGTCCCTCCTCGATCACCAGCGTCCGGCCCGCATCGCCGAACGCCGCGCCCGACAGGTACTCGGCCACGCCATCGCGCGCCTCGGCGAGCGACTCGGTGACCAGCACGCCCTTGCCCGCCGCGAGCCCATCGGTCTTGAGCACGTACGGCGCGCTCAGCGAGTCCAGGTGCGCGAGCGCCGGATCGACCTCGGTGAACGTCGCGTGCTCGGCCGTGGGGACGCCGGCGGCCGAGACGACCTCCTTCATCCACGCCTTCGAGCCCTCGAGCCGGGCACCGTCGGCACCGGGCCCGAACACCAGTCGACCCTCGGCGCGCAGCCGGTCGGCGAGACCGTCGACGAGCGGCGCCTCGGGTCCGATCACGTAGAGGTCGGCGTCGATCGACTCGGGCGCGTCCGGCACCGATCCGGGGATCCCGGGGCTGCCCGGGGTCACGACCACCTCGGCGCTGCGGCCGAGCACATCGGCGAGCGCGTGCTCCCGACCTCCGCTTCCGACGACGCAGACTCTCACGGCGCTGTTTCTAGCCGGTCCCGCAACGCCGCGACGCGCCCGGACTCAGCCCGCGTCGCTGAAGTGGACGAACTGCTCGCGGCCCGGACCCACACCGACGTAGGTGATGGGCACGCCGACCTGCTGCTCGAGGAACTCGAGGTACTGCACGGCCGCCGCCGGCAGCTGGTGACGTTCGGTCACACCGGTCAGGTCACACCCCCAGCCGGGGAGCGTCTCGTAGATCGGCGTCGCGGCGTGCAGGTCCGACTGGTGGTACGGCAGGTGGTCGTGCCGCACGCCGTTGACGTCGTACGCGACGCAGACCTGCAGCGTCTCGAGGGCGTCGAGGATGTCGAGCTTGGTGATCGCCAGTTCCGACAGCGAGTTGAGCCGCACCGCCTGGCGCAGCATCACCGCGTCGAACCAGCCCGGTCGACGGCGACGACCCGTGTTCGTGCCGAACTCGCGGCCGACCTCGACCAGATGGTCGCCGACGGAGTCGAACAGCTCGGTCGGGAACGGCCCGGCGCCGACACGGGTGACGTAGGCCTTGGCGATGCCGACGACACGCTGGATGTAGCGGGGTCCGACGCCGGCACCCGTGCAGGCGCCACCGGCGACGGGGTTCGACGACGTGACGAACGGGTACGTGCCGTGGTCGAGGTCGAGGAACGTGGCCTGCGCGCCCTCGAAGAGCACGTTCTGGCCGGCCTCGAGCGAGTCGTGCACCAGGCTGACGGTGTCGGCGATGTACGGCTCGAGTGCGGGCGCCACCTCGGTGAGCACCCGGTCGGCGAGCTCGTCGGCGTCCTCGGGCAGCCGGTTGTAGACCCGGGCGAACACCTTGTTCTTGTCGACGAGGACGGCGGTGAGCTTCTCGCGGAAGATGTCGGCGTCGAGCAGGTCCTGGACGCGGATCCCGACCCGCATCGCCTTGTCCGCGTACGCCGGGCCGATGCCGCGCTTGGTGGTCCCGAGCTTGTTCTTGCCCAGGTACCGCTCGGTCAGACGGTCGAGCTCCTGGTGGTACGGGAGGATCAGGTGGGCGTTGCCCGAGACCCGCAGCCGCGAACAGTCGACACCCTTGGCCTCGAGCGTGGCGATCTCGGCGAGCAGCACGAACGGGTCGACGACGACGCCGTTGCCGATGACCGGCGTGATGTGGTCGTACAGGACGCCCGACGGAACCAGCTGGAGCGCGAACGACTCACCGTCCACCACGAGGGTGTGGCCCGCGTTGTGGCCGCCCTGGTAGCGGACCACGAGCTGCATCTCCTTCGCGATGAGGTCGGTCAGCTTGCCCTTGCCCTCGTCGCCCCACTGGGTGCCCACCACCACGGTTGCCGGCACGGGCGTCTCCCTCTGTCCTGAGCCCGCATCGGCGGGCGTGTCGTCGAACCGCGTCCTGCGGAACTGCTGCGGTCCCGTTCGACGGCGTGCGAGCGGGACAGCAGAGCGTAGTCGCCGACGCGGACGGGCCCCCGATCGTTTGCGACCGAGGGCCCGTGCGTCACTCGACGACCGTTCGGCACCGTCCTGACCACCAGCGGACGGCGTCCGCCGGTGGCGTCACACCAGGACGAACCCGGCGTCGTCGACGTCGAGCGTGGCGGTGTCGCCGTCGGCGACCTTGTTCTCGAGGATCGCCAGCGCCAACCGGTCGCCGACCTCCTTCTGGATCATCCGCTTGAGCGGACGGGCGCCGAAGGCGGCGTCGTAGCCGTCCCGAGCGAGTCGGTCGAGCGCGGCGTCGGTGACGACGAGGTCGATCCGGCGTTCGGCGAGCCGGCCCCGGAGGTGCTGGAGCTGGATCTCGACGATCGCCGCCATGTCCGACTCCTGCAGCGGGCG
>CAJBIS010000405.1 GCA_903953195.1 uncultured Actinomycetes bacterium | reverse complement strand
CGCTTGTGCTGGGCCTCGGCGACGCCGGCACCGCCGATCCTGGGCGCAGCCGCGTCGAGGAGGTCGGCGAGGAGGTCGTCGTCGTCGTCGTCCCAGTGCGCGGTCGAGAACGCGGGCGACGTGTGCAGGGTGAGCGCGGAGGTCTCGGCCGTCTGCTTCGTCGCGTTGTCGGCGATGAAGCTGAACGGACCTCCGTCGCCGTCGGCGAACTGCAGTGCGCCCGGCGGTGGCACCGCCGACGGTCCGTCGAGCAGTGCCATCACGGCGATCGCCGGGTCGTAGGTGATGCGCTCGAGCGCCGCACCGATGCCCGGGTCGAGTTCGGCGCCGCCGGCGGCGACGAGTTCGAGCGACTGGGGGACCGGTGCGGTGAGCAGCACGCCGGGGGCCTCGAACGATGTGGATCCGGCGGCGACCCGCCAGCCGCCGTTCACCCGCTCGACCGATGTCGCCTGCACCCCGGTGCGCACATCGTCGAGGTCGGCGGCGAGATGTTTGGCGAGGGCGTTCATGCCGCCCTCGACCAGGTAGCGCGGGTGCTCGTCGCGCTGGCCGAATCCCCGGCACCACTCGCGCACGACGCCGGCGGCCTGCAGCTCGCTGACCAGCGCGGCGAGCTCCGGCCCCCGCTGGGTGAAGAACTGGGCGCCGTGATCGAACCGGACGTCGCCGATGCGCCTGGTGGCGAGTCGGCCGCCGACCGACCGCCCCTTGTCGATGACGGTGACCGACCGCCCGGCGTCGCTGAGGCGCCCGGCGGCGGTGAGACCGGCGAGACCGGCGCCGACGATGATCACGTCCCGCTGGGTCACGCTCGGTTCGGCCCGATCCCGCTCCGTCATGTTCCGGCCGCCACGTCCCGCGCACTGCGCTGCTCGATCACGTCGACACTCTGCCACGGCGCGCCGACCTCGACGGCGGTGCCGCACGGTCCGTCGGGGTGCGGACCGCGGGCTGGCCGCGGACGGGAGGCTCGGGCAGGATGGGGCCCATGCGAGTCCTGGTCACCGAGAAGATCGCCGACAACGGCCTGCAGCGTCTGCGCGACGCCGGCCACGAGGTGGACATCCAGCTCGATCGTTCGCCCGAGGAGCTCCTCGAGATCGTCCGCGGTGCCCATGCGCTCATCATCCGCTCGGCCACGACGGTGACCCGTGAGGTGCTCGAGGCGGGGACCGATCTGGTCGTCGTCGGTCGTGCGGGAATCGGACTCGACAACGTCGACGTCGCCGCGGCGACCGAGCGCGGCGTCATGGTCGTCAACGCGCCGCAGTCGAACACGCTGTCCGCCGCCGAGCACACGATGGCGCTGCTCCTGTCGCAGGCGCGCAACGTGCCGCAGGCCCACGCCGCACTGAAGGCCGGTCGCTGGGAGCGCTCGAAGTGGGAGGGCGTCGAGCTCTCCGACAAGACGCTCGGCATCATCGGACTCGGTCGTATCGGCAAGCTCGTCGCGCAGCGGGCGATGGCCTTCGGCATGAACGTGATCGCCTACGACCCGTTCGTCTCCGAGGACCGGGCGCGGCGCATCAACGTCACGCTGTGCGGGCTCGAGGACCTGGTGGCCCAGTCGGACTTCATCACGCTGCACCTGGCGAAGACGCCCGAGACCACGGGACTGATCGACGCCGCGATGCTGGCGCGGGCCAAGCCGTCGCTGCGGATCGTGAATGTGGCCCGCGGCGGCATCGTCGACGAGCAGGCGCTCGCCGACGCGGTGCGATCGGGCCAGATCGCCGGTGCGGCCATCGACGTGTTCGCCACGGAGCCGACGACGGAGTCGCCGCTGTTCGAACTCGACGAGGTCGTCGTGACCCCGCACCTCGGGGCCAGCACCGCCGAGGCGCAGGACAAGGCCGGCGACACGATCGCCGAGATGGTCGAACTCGCCCTCGCCGGCGACTTCGTCCCCTACGCGGTCAACGTGAGCGCCGCCGAGGCCTCCGAGACCGTCCGCCCCTACCTGGGTCTCGCCGAGCGGCTGGGGCGCATCTTCGCCGGACTCGCCGGTGCGACCGACGGGCCGCTCGAGATCGAGTACCAGGGCCAGATCGCCGAGTACGACACCCGCATCCTCACGCTGTCGGTCGAGAAGGGGTTCTTCTCGGCGGTCAGCGGCGAGCCGGTGTCGTACGTGAATGCCCCGTCGGTGGCCGAGGAGCAGGGGATCGAGGTGCGGCCCACCTCGACGACGACGGCCCGCGACTACGTGAACCTGATCACGATCCGCTCCGGCCGACACAGCCTCGCCGGGACGCTCGTCGGGCTGAAGTCGGTCCCGACCGTCGTGATGATCGACGAGCACGCCGTCGACGTGCCGCCGGCGCAGTACCTGTTGGTGGTCCGCAACGAGGACCAGCCCGGCATGATCGGCGCGGTCGGCTCGGTGCTCGGCTCCGCCGGGGTCAACATCGACGACATGGCCGTGGGTGCTGCGGCCGACGGCGCGAAGGCACTGATGGCCATCGCCACGGACCAGCCGGTGTCGTCGGCGGTGCAGGACCAGCTCCGTGCGGTTGCGGGCATCACGTCGGTCGCCGCCGTCTCGGTCTGACATCCCGCCCGACGGACGCTTCGCCCGATCGCACCGGGTCGCGTCTCAGCGGCGGCTCAGCGCAGCGTCGGCATCCACGAGGGCCGCGTCGCCTCGAAGGCGCTGATCGCGGCCTCGTGCTGCAGCGTGATCCCGATGTCGTCGAGACCGTGCAGCAGCCGGTGCTGCACGGACTCGTCGAGGGGGAACTCGGCCAGCAGGTCGAGCGAGGCGACCTCGACGGTGCGCAGCTCGACGTCGATGTCGACCACGAGGGTCGGGTCCTCGTCGACGAGATCGAGGAGCTGGCGGCCGAAGTCGGCCGGCACCTGGATGCACAACAGCCCGTTCTTGGCCGCGTTGTTGCGGAAGATGTCCCCGAACCGGGGCGAGATCACGGCGGCGAAGCCGTACTGCTGGATGGCCCACACCGCGTGCTCCCGGCTGGAGCCCGTGCCGAAGTTGGGGCCGGCGACGAGCACCTTGGCGTCCGCGAACTGCGGCTGGTTCAGCACGAACGTCGGGTCCTCGCGCCACTCGCTGAACAGGCCCTCCTCGAAGCCGGTGCGTTCGACGCGCTTCAGCCAGTCGGACGGGATGATCTGGTCGGTGTCGACGTCGGAACGGTCGAGCGGCACCGCGGTGCCCGTGATGTGTCGTACAGCATCCATGTCAGAGGTCCTCAGGGGTTGCGAAGTGGCCGGCGACCGCGGAGGCGGCCGCCACGGCGGGGGAGAGCAGGTGGGTGCGGCCACCCTTGCCCTGGCGACCCTCGAAGTTCCGGTTGGACGTCGAGGCGCACCGCTCGCCCTCGGTGAGCTTGTCGGGGTTCATGGCGAGGCACATCGAGCACCCCGGTTCACGCCAGTCGAAGCCGGCGGCCCGGAAGATCTCGTGGAGACCCTCGGCCTCGGCCTGGTCCTTGACGACTCGTGACCCCGGCACCACGAACGTGCGCACACCGTCGGCGACGGTGCGGCCCTCGGCGACGACGGCCGCAGCCCGCATGTCCTCGATCCGCCCGTTGGTGCACGAGCCGATGAACACCGTGTCGATGGGGACCTCGCGCATCGGCGTGCCGGCGCTCAGGCCCATGTACTCGAGCGCCCGTTCGGCGGCGTTGCGTTCGGTGGGGTCGTCGAACTGATCGGGTGCGGGCACGACGCCCGAGATCGGGACCACCTGGCCGGGGTTGGTGCCCCAACTGACGAACGGCTCGATGTCGGCGGCGTCGAGGAACACCTCCTTGTCGAAGGTGGCGTCGTCGTCGGTGAACAGCGTGGACCAGTCGGCGACCGCGGCGTCCCAGTCGGCACCGGCCGGAGCGAACTGGCGCCCCTGCAGGTACTCGAACGTCGTCTGGTCGGGGGCGATGAGCCCCGCCTTGGCGCCGGCCTCGATCGACATGTTGCAGACCGTCATGCGTCCCTCCATCGAGAGGGAGCGGATGGCCGAGCCGCGGTACTCGGCGACGAAGCCCATACCGCCGCCGGTGCCGATCTCGCCGAGGATCGCCAGGATGACGTCCTTGGCGGTGACCCCGGGCCGGAGTTCGCCCTCGACGGTGATCGCCAGCGTCTTCGGCCGCACCTGCGGGAGGGTCTGCGTGGCGAGCACGTGCTCCACCTCGGACGTGCCGATCCCGAACGCCAGCGCGCCGAACGCGCCGTGGGTGGCGGTGTGCGAGTCGCCGCAGACGACGGTCATGCCGGGCAGCGTCAGACCCTGCTCCGGGCCGATCACGTGGACGATGCCCTGGCCGGGGGAGCCCATCGGGTACTCGGTGATGTCGTACTCGGCGGTGTTGGTCCGGAGCGTGTCGACCTGGGTCCGACTCACCGGATCGGCGATCGCCACGCCGATGTCGGCGGTGGGGACGTTGTGGTCCTCGGTGGCCAGCGTGAGCTCGGGTCGACGGACGCCGCGGCCGTTCATGCGCAGTCCGTCGAAGGCCTGCGGCGAGGTGACCTCGTGGACCAGGTGCAGGTCGATGTAGAGCAGATCGGGCTCGCCGTCGGCGGAGCGCACGACGTGTCGGTCCCAGACCTTCTCGGCGAGTGTCCTGGGCGTGGTGTCGGCCATGGTGCCTTCCTGTCGCTGGATCGAGCGGGCTTGAGGTATCTCACATACTGAGATAACGTTCTTACGTGCTGGAACACACAGTAAGCGGTGTCGGCGTGCTCGACAAGTCGTTCGCGGTGCTCACCGCTGTGGAACGCGGTCCGTCGTCACTCGCCGGACTCGTCGACACCACCGGGCTGAGCCGGGCGACGGTGCACCGACTCGCCGTGGCGCTCGAGGACCACGGACTCCTGCGCCGCACCGCGGACGGGCGATTCGCGCTCGGTCTGCACCTGGTGGCCCTGGCGCGCCGGGCCACCGAGCAGTTCCCGCTGGCCGAGGCCGCGGCGTCGGCCATGGAGACGCTCCGTCACGAGACGGGCGAGTCGGTGCAGCTCTACGTCGCCGACGGTGAGCAGCGCGTCTGCGTCGCGGCCCTGGAGTCGCCACACGGGCTGCGCACGATCGTGCCCGTCGGTGCGGCGCTGGCCATGGACCGCGGGTCCGCGGGTCGCGTGCTGTCGGGAGAGACACCCCGTGCGGGCTGGATCCAGACCGTGGCCGAGCGCGAGCCGGGCGTGGCGTCGGTCTCGGCTCCCGTGCGCGACACCGAGGGTCGGGTCGTTGCGGCCGTGAGCATCTCGGGTCCCGCCGAGCGCATGGGGCGCTCGCCCGGTCGGCGCCATGGT
>CAJBIS010000404.1 GCA_903953195.1 uncultured Actinomycetes bacterium | reverse complement strand
GGGAGGACGTCATGGGGATGGCCAAGGACCCGGTGGTGTTCGCCAAGGCGAACCCGGACCCGGAGATCCGTCCCGAACTGATCCAGGACGTCGCCGCCGTCATCGCGACCGGTCGGTCGGACTTCCCGAACCAGATCAACAACGTGCTGGCGTTCCCGGGTGTGTTCCGGGGCGCGCTCGACGCGAACGCCAAGCGGGTGACCGAGAACATGAAGGTGGCGGCCGCGCTCGCGATCGCCGCGTGCGTGCCGGAGGCCGAGCTGGCGCCCGACCACATCATCCCGTCGGTGTTCAACACCGTCGTCGCGCCGCGTGTGGCCGCAGCCTGTGCCGAGGCCGCTCGGGCCGACGGCGTCTGTCGCTGAGCACGGTGAGCAGCCGGACCGGGAGCAGCCGGTTCGGCGCGTTGCGTCGTTAGCATGCCGGGGTGAGCGAGGTCGTGGACGAGGCGGCGGATTCGGCGGAGTTCGCGTCCACTGCGGCCGAGGGCTCGTCGGTCGGTGACGCCGACCGGTCGTTGAGCGGGATGCTCGACCGGCTCGTTCGGGGCCGCTGGACACTCGCCGAGGCCGTGCTCGTCGGCGCCGCGGCGGTCGCCGCGTGGATCGTGCGGTTCGTCCAGGACGACGCGTTCATCACGTATCGCTACGCCCGCAATCTGGCGCGCGGCAACGGACTCGTCTTCAACCCGGGCGAACGCGTCGAGGGCTACACGAACTTCCTGTGGACCGCGCTGCACGCGATCCCCGAACGTCTCGGCTGGTCGACGCCGGTCTTCAGTCAGGTCGTCGGGATCGCGACGATGGTGGTGACGGTGCTGGTGGCCAGCCGGCTCGCCCAGCGACTGTTCGAGCGCCGGGCGGTCGCGTTCGTGGCCACGGCCGCGCTCGTCGCCAACGTGACGTTCCTCGGCTACGCCACCGGCGGGTTGGAGACCATGCTGCAGGCGCTGCTGGTGCTCTCCGTGGCCGTCTGGCTGCTCCCGTACGGAACGGCGAACGCCGCCGGCGGCAACTGGACCGTCCGCCGGATCGCTGCCGGTTTCCTCGCCGGCCTCGCCGTGCTGACCCGCATGGACTCCGTGGTGCTGCTCGGCGCCTGGACGCTGGTTCACCTGGTCATGGTCTGGCGCGAGGCCGCGCCCCCTGCGGCTGCGCCGGATGGCGCGCCGTCGGGCCGTGGGCGCCGTGTGCTGCTCGCGCTCGTGGCGTTCGCCGTGCCGTTCGCACTTGTCGTCGGCCCGTGGTTGGTGTGGAAGTGGAGCTTCTACGGCTCGCTGGTGCCGAACACGTTCTTCGCCAAGTCGGCGGCGAACCCGCTCGTGCCGTTCCTGTTCGGCGTCGTGTACCTGCTCTGCTTCTTCCTCTCGTACGCGGCGTTCGTGTTCATCGGCCGGTTCCGCCGTCAGCGGCGCGCGTTCTTCGCGCTCCCCGGCATGGCGCAACTGTTCTGGGCGGTGCCGGTGTGGTTCCTCTACATCTGCGTGGTCGGGGCGGACTTCATGGAGTTCCGCTTCATGGTGCCGGTGCTGCCCGTGCTGGCGCTGCTCGCCGGCGCCCTGGTCGATCCGATCCGCTCCACGTGGAAGCAGGTGCTCATGGTGGGGACGCTGTTGGCGTTCTCGGCGGCCCACGCCGTGGCGCCGTCGATCCTGCCGTATCCGGTGCTGACGTTCCGCGAGCTCTCGCACTGGCCCAGCTCGTCGCCGACCGCGTGGCAGGCGATGGGCGAGCTGCTCCACGAGCAGTTCCCGGGTGGCCCCGACGTGCCCGGCCAGCCCACCATCGCGGTGGCTCCGCTCGGTGTGATCGGCTACGTCGCGGACCTGCCCACGATCGACATGCTCGGCCTCACCGATGCCTACACGGCGCGCAACGGCGCGACGTTCGACATCTACTACCCCGGCCACGTCCGGATGGCCACGGTGCCGTACCTCGAGGACCGTGGCGTGAATCTGGTGCTCGGTCAACCCGACGTCGTCCGGACCGACCCGGACCGCGCCTCGTACCGGCTGTCCGAGGTGGCGCGTCTCTGGCCGGCGGCGGATCTCAAGGAGCTGCCGCCGACGGCCCGGATCATCGAGGTCCCGATGGGGCGGAACCAGACGTGGATGGTGCTCTACCTCGAGCCGAACGCCAAGGTCGACGAAGCCATCGCCCGCAACGGCTGGCGGGTGCTCCCGATCGATCCGACGTGTTCGGACGCCGACTTCGACAGCTGGTTCGCCCGGGCTGCGATCGGCGACGCCACCTGCGGCTGACGGCGGAGCCGCCGCGCCGCGCTGCTGACGAGGCCGGACGACGAGAACGGCCGGCTCAGTTCGCGGCGCCACCGCCGGTGTCCGCACCGGCGACGGCCGGTTCCGCGAGCTTGAGTCGCATCCGCATCGTCGGCCGTTCCACGAGTCGGTGGGCGCACTCGACGGTGATCGCGAGCAGCGGGAGGTAGATCAGCAGTGCCAGGCCGCCCGACTTCTTGCCCACCGTCTCGAACAGCAGCACGCCGATCGGCACGTGCAGCAGGTAGATCGCGTAGCTGCGTCGCCCGAGCTCGGTGAACGGCTTCCACGACAGGAACCGGGCGACCGGGTGGTCGCGGTAGCGGGCGAACGTGATGGCCATCACGGCCACCGACAGCGCGATCAGTGAGAACCCGAACTTGCCCCAGAACAGCCCGTCGTTCAGCGACCCGCCTTCCGGGACCAGGAACGGCACGAACAGTCCGAAGGGTTTCGCGAACCACGTCCCGACGAAGAACATCGCGAGGAACACGCCGGTGGCCACCCAGGCCCCGACGCGCAACCGGTGGCCGACCTTCGGACTCAGCTCGGCCGGGATGCGGGCGTTCACGAAGGCGATGACGACGCCCATCATCAGCGAGTCCGGACGCTGGTACCAGGCGAACAGCGGTCCGACGTGACCGGTCGCCCGGGCCAGCCCGATGGCCACCCAGGCCGCGACGAAGGTGACGACGAGCGCGCCCGTCCAGTTGCGTCGGACCGCAACCAGCACGACGAGCACCCCGAGCAGGTAGAAGTGCTCCTCGACGGTCAGCGACCAGAGATGGATGAGCGGACGGACCTCCGGGGGTCCACCGCCGACCAGCTCCACGTGGACCGGATGCACGACGTGGTACATGTACGTCCCGCCGGCCAGCGCGTCACCGATCGCCTTGTCGAGCAGGTCCCGGTTGTCGGTCAGCAGGTGCACCGCGAGTGCCGCCAGCAGCGTCCCGATGATCACGAGGTACATGAGCGGGAGCAGCCGCAGCGCCCGCTTCGCATAGAACGACCGCAGGTTCACCCGTCCCGAGCGTCGGTCCTCCTCGAGGATCAGCGTCGTGATGAGGAACCCGGACAGGACGAAGAACATGTCGACCGTGCCGGCGAATCCGCCGAACGGCTCGAACGTCGCGTGGACCAGGATCACGGCGCACACGCCGATGCCTCGCATCCCGTCGAACGGCGGCAGGTAGCCCAGCTTGTTGGCGTTCGAGATGAACGGCGCGCCCGTCGTCGGGGGCGCCGGCTGCTCGTCGGTGCTGTCGTCCGTCACCGGTCCCCCCGGATGCGCCGCGCCCTCGTGCCGCGACGACGATCAGGGTAACCGCGGCGACTGCGGATCCCCCCGGACGCGCATCGTCCCCGTCGGCGAGAGGTGCGACCTCGTGGCCTTCGGGGACGATGTGGTGGTCGGGACCGGCGTCGATCCGGTGACCTTCCGCTTTTCAGGCGGACGCTCTGCCAACTGAGCTACCCGACCGGCGTGTCACCCGGCCCGCGGAACGGGTCGGACGACATGGCGGTCCCGACGGGATTTGAACCCGCGACCTCCGGCTTGACAGGCCGGCGTGCACTCCAAGCTGCACCACGGGACCACGAATGTGGCCTGCACCCCCAACGGGATTCGAACCCGTGTTACCTCCTTGAAAGGGAGGCGTCCTAGGCCGCTGGACGATGGGGGCTCGTCGCCCATCAGGGGAACCGGGGCACCATAGCAGTCGGTCCCAGACGGTCCAAAGGAGCGAACCGGTCCGGGGCCGGTCAGTCGGTCAGGGCCTGCACGGTCAGTTCGAGGAGCTGTCCGAGGTACTCGTAGACGGCGACCATCGTCTCGTCGGCTCCGGACACCGGCTGCTCGTCGTCGCTGATGTCGAGCAGCGTGCCCAGCACCAGCCGGAGGTCGTTGACCGACCGCATCCAGGTCTGGAGCTGGTCCTCGGTGAGCGTCTCGGCGTCGATCGTCGTCTCGATGACCTCGAGTGCGGCGAGACGACGTTCGACGAGTTCGCTGCCGGCGAGCACGGCGTACCCGGCGTTGCGTTCGTCGTCATCGCCGTAGGGCGGCGGGAACAGGCGCCGCAGTGCGGGACTGTCGGTGGTGAGCAGTTCCCGCAGCTGGCGGACGAGGTCGAGGACCAGTTGACGTTCGTCGTCGCTGATGGTGAACCGGTAGTCGCCGCCGCGTTGACGACGGATGGGGGAGCGGAACACCGGTCAGTCCTGCTGCATCGTGGCCCAGAGGCCGTGTTCGTGGAGTCGGAAGACGTCGCGTTCGGCGTCGCTGCGCGATCCGCTGGACACCACCGCCTTGCCGTCGTGGTGCACCTGCATCATGAGGCGCTCGGCCTCCTCCTTGGAGTAACCGAACAGCTTCCGGAAGACGAAGGCCACGTAGCTCATCAGGTTGATCGGGTCGTTCCAGACGATCACCACCCACGGCGAGTCGAGCGCGGTGTCCTCGGTGACCTCGGGTTCGAGTGTCTCGACCGGTGCCGGAGCGGATGCGGCGTTCACGATGCCTGGACCGGCGCCGGCCGCGCCACCGCGGGGCCCGGTGCGTCGACGTCCGGTTCGGGTGAACCCGTCGGAGCGGAGAGCCCGAGATGGAACCACACGAGCGTGGCGAACACCGCAGAT
>CAJBIS010000403.1 GCA_903953195.1 uncultured Actinomycetes bacterium | reverse complement strand
GGTGTCCTTGCTGTCGCTGCTGCACGACAGTCCGAACACGCTCAGCGCGGCGACGCCGATCCCTGCTGCGGCGAGGTGTCGGAGTCTCGGTGTGGTCGGCATGTTGGAGTCCTGTCGAGTTGAGGGATCGGGCACTCCGATTGAGCGTAGTGACCACGTGGACCTCCTCGCCGTATCAACGCGGCCCCGGTTGATCTCGGGAAGCGAACCCTCGTCGCTGGTTCGGCGTCGAGACACGCCACGCGACCCAGACCGCCAACGGCATGAAGATCAGTCCGATGAGGTCGGTGGGGTCCTCGACGATGGGCGCCTGCTGAACCTCGGGGATGTCGGTGCCTCGGACGACCGCCGAGGCGACCTGGGAGGGCCAGATCGCCACGCCAACCCAGACGCGGTACCCCTCCGCTGCAGGCGGCCACACTTTGGTGAGCGCAAATGCTGTTCCGACGACGACAACGGCGGCGACGACAGATGGCACGCCCAACGCCCAGTTCGGCATCCTGGCGAACCACCGAACGAACTCGGCGATGGTGATCAGCAGGAGCGGGAAGAAGACGGGGCCGGCGACGTCGGAGAGCTTTCCCGACAGGTGGCCCGGGAAATGCGGCTTCAGGATGAAGTCATTGACCAAGACCAACAAGATCGCTGTCAGCGCAACCGGATGAAGGAGCAGGTCGCCCGGCACCCGACCGTGGGGCGACCTGCTCACCGGTTGGCTTTCGGCGGAACCAGGGTCACTGGATCGCGAAGAACTTCTGATCCTTCTTCGTGTCGAGCGTGAACAGTGACTGACCGAGCAGCACCGAGCCGGGGACGTCAGTCGAGGGAACCTCAAACACCACGCTGCCTGTCGCGGTTGCGTTCGGCTGCATCTGAGCGGACGTGTCGAGCGCGCCCGGGACACCTGCGACGAAGGCCGAATCGATCGCCACGCCGGATGGGGGCAGCAGCGACAGCTTCAGATTGGTGAATGGTGCTTCCGGTTGATCTGAGTTGTTCGTCACGGACACGTTGACGAGCACGTACTGGCTGCCCGGCTGCGGCGTATTGAACATGTTGGCCGCAGCCATCGTGGCATTGGCATCGAGTTCTGCCGAGTTGACCTTCAGGTCCCAGTCCGCTGCGACCTCGACGGCGGTACCGATCGGAATCGGTGCCGCTTGGCTCGAAGCAACCGCTGTGGTCTCCGATCCGCCGCCGCTGGAGCTGTTCTCGCCCTCGGCCACGGTAGCGAAGAGCGCCACGGACGTGATTCCGACCGCGAGCGACGCGCGAAGTACTCGATTCATGCTGATTCCTCTCCCAAGGGTCTGCGGTGGACACCACAACGACGTGTCGCACGGTATCAGCGGACACGACGCACATGCTGATCGAAACCGGGCGGGTCACGCCGGGACGTTGGTCCCTGTCGGCAGTGGCGGGTGCAGTGGTTGGATCGGCTGATGGCGTCAGGTCCCGCGGGGCTCGCGTCGACCGAGGCGGCGAGTCGACTCGCGCGCGACGGTCCGAACCAGCTCCCGTCGGTGGCGCGCACCCCGGCGTGGAAGCTCCTGGTGGCACAGCTCGTCCACTTCTTCGCGCTGATGTTGTGGGTGGCCGCCCTCCTGGCCGTCGTCGCGGGGATGCCGCAGCTCGCGGCGGCGATCGTCGTCGTGATCGTCGTCAACGGCGTGTTCGCGTTCGCCCAGGAGGAGCGCGCGGAGCGGGCATCGGTTCGGCTCCGGGAGCTGCTGCCGGTGCAGGTGACTGTGGTGCGCGACGGCGACGCAGTCCGGGTCGACGCGGCGGACGTGGTGGCGGGTGACCTGGTGGTGCTGTCACCGGGCGATCGGATCGTCGCCGATCTCGATGCCGTCGACGTGCACGGGCTCGAGGCGGACGAGTCGATGCTGACCGGTGAGAGTCGGCCCGTCACGGCGGTGAACGGCGCCCGGCTCTGGGCGGGGACGTTCGTCGTGAACGGTGAGGGGCGGGCCACGGTCGTCGCCACCGGCGCGGCGACACGCCTCGCCGGCATCGCCGAACTGACCTCGTCGGCGCAGCGACCGCCGGGCCCGCTGGCCGTCGAGCTGCAACGCATCGTCCGGATCACCGCGCTGCTCACCGTTTCCGCGGGCGTGGCCTTCTTCGTGCTGACCCGGTTCACCGGCATGTCGGCGCGGGACGGGTTCCTGTTCGCCGTTGGCGTGACGGTGGCGCTGGTCCCGGAGGGCCTGCTGCCGACGCTCACCCTGTCGTTGTCGATGGGGGCGCAGCGCATGGCCCGTCGCAACGCGCTGGTGCGCCACCTGCAGGCGGTGGAGACACTGGGGTCGACCACGTTCATCTGTACCGACAAGACCGGCACGTTGACCCGCAACGAGATGGAGGTGGTCGAGGCGTGGACGGCTTGCGGCACCGTGCGGGTCGCCGGCGTGGGCTACGCGCCGACGGCCGACGTCGACGGGGCGCCCGCTGCGGTGGCCGCGGCCTCGGTGGTGGCGTGCGCCGCGATGGCGTCGTCGATCGGTCGCGTCGCCGAGGAACACGGGCGGTGGATCGCGATCGGCGACCCGATGGAGGCGGCCATCGACGCCTTCCGGCAGCGGATCGACCCGGTCGCGGCACCGGCGTCGGCGCCGAGCCGACGGTTCGCGTTCGATCCGGTCCGCCGTCGGGCATCGGTCGTGGTCGATGACGTGCTCCTGGTCAAGGGGGCGCCCGACTCGGTGCTGCCACGGTGCCGCGGCGACGTGTCGGCGGCCTCCGCGCAGGTCGATGAACTCGCCGGTCGGGGGCTCCGGGTGCTCGCCGTGGCGCGTCGCTCTGCGGTCGACATTCCTGCTGATGCCGGTGCGGATCTGGCCGAGTCGGCACTCGAGCTGCTCGGCCTGATCGCGCTGCAGGACCCCCCGAGGGCGGAGGCGAGCTCGTCGATCGCCCAGTGCCGCGCCGCCGGCATCCGGCTCGCCATGGTGACGGGCGATCATCCGTCCACGGCGCGGGCGATCGCGGCGCAGATCGGCATGCTGGGCGAGCCGCCGGTCGTGCTCACCGGCGATGCGCTCCCCGTCGACCCCGAGGCCCTCGGCGAGCTCCTCGACCACGACGGTGTGGTCGTGAGTCGGGCGACCCCGGAGCACAAGCTGCGGATCGCGACCGCACTGCAGGCGCGCGGTCATGTCGTCGCCATGACCGGTGACGGCGTCAACGACGGTCCGGCACTGCGGCGCGCCGACATCGGCGTCGCCATGGGTGCCTCGGGAACCGATGTGGCCCGCGAGGCCGCTGACCTGGTGCTGCTCGACGACAACTTCGAGACGATCGTCGCCGCGGTCGAGGAGGGGCGCGCCACGTACACGAACATCCGACGGTTCCTGACCTACCACCTGACCGACAACGTCGCGGAACTCGCTCCCTTCGTCGTCTGGGGTCTGTCGGCGGGCCGGTTCCCGCTGGCGATCGGTGTGCTGCAGGTGATCTGCATCGACATCGTCACCGATCTGCTTCCCGCGCTCGCGCTCGGCGCCGAGCCGCCCAGTCCCGGTCTGCTC
The DNA here is from genome assembly GCA_903953195.1 of uncultured Actinomycetes bacterium. GTDB lineage: Bacteria > Actinomycetota > Acidimicrobiia > Acidimicrobiales > Microtrichaceae > SXMI01. Next base: position 436 of record CAJBIS010000403.1, on the reverse strand, counting down.
GAGCGGCCGCTGCGGGGCCGTCACCTGATCGATCGGGCGCTGCTGTGGCGGGTCTTCGTGGTGCTCGGGCCGACCGAGGCGGTCGTCGAGCTCGCCGCGTTCGTGACCGGAATGGCCGTCATCGGATGGACCGTCGGCACCGCATTCCCGGAGGGCGATCTCCTGCTCGGTGCGTCCGGTGCGGCGTTCGCCGCCGTCGTGCTCGGACAGGTGGCCAACGCGCAGGCCTGTCGGAGTGCGACCCGCAGTCCCGCCCGCGTGGGCTGGTGGTCGAACCGGCTGCTCACCGTCGCGATCGGCGTACAGGTGTTGCTGCTGATCGCGCTGCTCGCGATTCCGCCGGTCGCCGCGGTCCTGGGCCAGGCCGTGCCGGCGTTGCCGGCGGCGCTGGTCGCCGCCTCCTCGATCCCTGCGGTGCTGCTCGCCGACGTGGCGC
>CAJBIS010000402.1 GCA_903953195.1 uncultured Actinomycetes bacterium | reverse complement strand
CGGGTTCGAGGCGCTGGCCCGATGGCGCCCGGCCGGCGGCCAGCTGCGACCGGCGATCGAGTTCATCGACGTCGCCGAGCAGGCCGGGCTCCTCGTCGGCATCGAACAACAGGTCGTGGACCGCGCGTTCCGGTTCATGGCCCGGTGGCGTGAGCGCCACCTGGATCGCGCCGATGGCTACGTCGCCATCAACCTGTCGCCGACCGAACTCGTCAACCAGGACCTGATCATGCGGCTCGAGACGGGTCTGGCCGCCGCCGGCATCAGCGCGTCGAACATCGTCATCGAGCTCACCGAGGGTGCGCTCGTGCAGGCTCCCGACTCGGCGGCCTTCCGCCTGGGTGAGCTGCGCGACATGGGGTTCCGGATCGCGCTCGACGACTTCGGCACCGGCTACTCGTCACTGTCGCATCTGCGCCGGTTCCCGGTCGACATCGTGAAGATCGACCGGTCGTTCGTCATGGAGCTCACGCCGACCACGGGGCCCAGCAGCGTCGCTGCCGCGACCTGCCGGCTCGCTGAGACGCTCGGACTCGAGGTCGTGGCCGAGGGCGTGGAGACCGCCGAGCAGGTGGCGGTGCTCCGGTCGCTCGGCGTCCGCTGGGGTCAGGGGTACTTCTTCGCCCGGCCGCTCGAGGCGAGTGACGCCGAGCGACTCGACCGGGCCGGCCAGAGCACGCGCTGACCGATCACCCTGCGATCGGGTGGCTTCGGAAGAACTCCCACGCCGTCGCTGTGGCGTCGAGATCCATGGTCGTCGGGCCCACGATGTTGGCGATCGACTGCGAGAACTCGCTGCCGGGCCACGCGTGACCGCCGCCGTCGACGATGTAGAACTCCACGGCGGTGCCGTCGGGGCACGAGTACGTGCGACGGGTGATCGACGGACCTGCCGGATCGTCCTTCGGGTCGGGATCGCAGCCGGAGGACTCGGCCCAGGAGCGCATCGCCGCCGGGGTGCCGGGACCGTCGACGTCCGGTGTGGACCCGGGTGGCACGGTCGGCGGAACGCCGGAGAGTGCGCCGGCGAGGTCGCCGACCCCGCCGTTGAACAACAGGATCGGATCCGCGGTGCCGTGGAACGCGAGCACCGGAACGTTCCGCGTCGGGTCACAGCCCGGCGGGAACTGCACGCCGGCCACCGCCGAGATGGCGGCGATGCGGTCGGAGCGGACACAGGCGAGTGCGGAGCTGAGCAGTGCACCGTTCGACAGGCCGGTGGCGTACACGCGGTTCATGTCGATGCAGACGTCGGCACCGATCCGGTCGATGAGCGCGTCGACGAACGCCACATCGGGGCTGGACTCATCCGCGGCGATGCTCCACGCAGCAGGCGTCCCGGTGCCGTTGGGCACGGCGACGACGAATCCCTCCTGCTGGCCGAGCTCGGGGAACCGTGACATCCCGGCGTGCAACTCGGCACCCTCGGCGAGCCCGTGGAAGTCGAGGACGAGCGGCAGCGGCGTGCGCCCGTCGTTGGCCGGCGGGGTGCTGAGCAGGTACCACCGGTCGGCGCCGCCGACGTCGACGGTCCGTCGGTCGTTGAGCGTGCTGCCGCCACCGGCCGAGCCGCATCCGGCCGACGCCCTCGCGGCGGTCGGTGGGGACGTGGCTCCGGTCGTCGACGGGTCGGACGCCGCGGACGTGGATGGAACGGACGACGTGGCCTCCTCGGCGCCGCCGCCGCAGGCGACGCAGAGCGTGGCGACGGACACGAGCAGTGCGGTGATCGTGAGACGTGGACTCCGGGGCATCGCATGGACTCCGATCAGGAGGTGAACTTCCGGTGACCACCTGTCAGCGGACGGCTCAGCGTGTCACACTCGACACGGCGTTCGAACGCACGCGGCAGGGGACGAATCGAGGTGGGCGTGATGAAGCGGATCGGTCGGAGCGGAATCCGGGTGGACCAGGTCGACTCGCGCGGCATGTCGCGGCGTGAACTCATCGCAGCACTCGGGCTCGGTGCCGGTGCCGCCGTGGTGGTGGGTGCGTGCACCGTTCCGGCTCCGACGTTCGATCCGCCAGCCCCGCCGCCGGGTGCCCCCGAACCCGGCGCGTTCCCCGACGGCGTCGCCGCCGGTGACCCGCTCCCGGGTGGGTCCACCATCTGGACGCGTGTGCTGGCACCCGGCGACGGTTCGCCCGTGGGTGTCGTGTGGTCCGTCGCCAGCGACGCCGCCTTCACCTCGATCGTCGCCGGCGGGATCGCGGTCGCTGACGCCTCAGCCGGGCACACCGTGACCGTGCCGGTCGACGGCCTCGCCGCCGACTCCTGGTTCTTCTACCGGTTCGAGGTCACCGGCGCGACCGCGGCGCTGAGCCGGACCGGCCGGCTCCGGACCGCTCCGGCCCCGGGAGCCACGCCGGACCGTCTCCGGATGGCCTTCGCCTCGTGCCAGCAGATCAACGACAGCTGGTTCGTCGCTCATCGGGCCGCCGCGGCCGAGCCCGAGCTCGACTTCTTCATGCACCTCGGCGACTACGTCTACGTGAGCGACACCGCGACGCAGACCGTGCAGGACTATCGAGACACCTACCGTCGCTGGCGAGGGCAGCCGCTGTTGCGCGACCTGCACGCAAGTGTGCCCATGGTGACGATGTGGGACGACGGCGAGTTCTACAACGGCGTCGACGCCGGCGGCCCCGAGGCGCGTCTCGCCAATGCCAAGCAGGCGTACTTCGAGAACTTCCCGATCGTCGACCCGGGTGACCGGCGGCTCTACCGCTCGCTGCAGTGGGGCGGTCTGGCCGACGTGCCGGTGATCGACGTGCGCGCCTACCGATCGCCGGCGATCGACGATCCGGTCAACCTCTCGCCCGGCGGTGTGAACGATCCGTCCCGCACGACCCTCGGTGCCGAACAGTTGGCGTGGCTCAAGCAGGTACTGGCCTCGTCGACCTCGACGTGGCGCCTCATCGGCAGCGGCTACAACGTGGCACCGTGGCGGTTGCTCAACCTCGAGTTCCTCCGCTTCTTCCGACCCGACCTGCCCCAGGAACCGGGGGTGTACGCGCCCAACGAGGCGTGGGACGACTACATGGCGGAACGGCGTGACCTGCTGCAGTTCCTCGACACCGCCGGAGTGCGAGACACCGCCTTCCTCAGCGGGCACACCCACATCCACATGACCTCGGAGCTCAAGCCGGATGTGGATCGCCCGGGAGCGCCGGTCGTTGCCTACGACTTCTGCACCGGCTCGATGACCGCCGATCCGGATCCGAGGACGTTGCTGGGCGAGCTGCCGTCGAACGTCGCCGAGGAGGTCCTCCGTACCGCTGAACGTTGGGTGCTGTCCCAGAACGCCCCGATGATGCGGTACATGAACTTCGTCAACCAGGGGTACACGCTCGTGGACGCCACACCCGATGAGCTCATCGTGACGACCCGACTGATCGACCCGTTCGATCCGGCGGCGCCGGCGTACGACGCGGCTCGCTTCCGGCTCACCCCCGGCTCGACCAAGCTCGAGCGCCTGCCGGCCGCTCGCCCCACCGGCTCCTTCAACTGATGACCGCGACCGCCGTCTAGCATCCGTGCCGTGAGCGGCGGAACATCCGAAGCACCCCGGGATCGGCACCGCCGAGAGGTCGACGAGTCGCCGCGGCGTGACGCCGAGTTCACGACGATGTCGGGCCTCCCGCTCGACCCGACCTACACCGCCCCCGACGCACCGGGGGAGTTCCCGGGCCAGTACCCGTACACGCGGGGACCCTACGCGTCGATGTACCGCTCGAAGCTGTGGACGATGCGGATGTTCGCCGGGTTCGGCACCGCCGTCGACACCAACGAGCGTTTCCGGGACCTGCTGGCCAACGGGGGCGACGGCCTGTCGGTCGCCTTCGACCTGCCGACCCTCATGGGGCGCGACTCCGACGATCCGTTCTGCGTCGGGGAGGTGGGTCGTTGCGGTGTCGCCGTGGACACCCTCGGCGACATGGTCGACCTGTTCGCCGGGATCGATCTGGGCGAGGTCACGACCTCGATGACCATCAACTCGCCGGCTGCCATCGTCCTCGCCATGTTCGTCGCCGCGGCGGAGCAGTCCGGAACCGAACGCGTGCAGCTCGGTGGCACCCTGCAGAACGACATCCTGAAGGAGTACCAGGCGCAGAAGGAGTTCCTGTTCCCGCCACGCCCGTCGATGCGGCTCGTCGACGACACGGTGCGTTTCTGCACCGCCGAGATGCCTCGGTTCCACCCGATCTCGGTCTCCGGGTACCACATCCGTGAGGCCGGTTCGACGGCGGCCCAGGAGCTGGCGTTCACGCTCGGCAACGGCTTCGCCTATGTGGAGCAGGCGATGGCCTCGGGGCTGGCCGTCGACGCGTTCGCACCGCGGCTGAGTTTCTTCTTCAACGCCCACATCGACTTCTTCGAGGAGATCGCCAAGTACCGCGCCGCCCGCCGGATCTGGGCCACGTGGATGCGCGACCGGTACGGCGCGCGGGATG
>CAJBIS010000401.1 GCA_903953195.1 uncultured Actinomycetes bacterium | reverse complement strand
CGTAGCCGGAATACATGAAGTGCGGGCTGTCGGAGAAGCCCGCTGCGCACATGAAGGCCGGGTTGCCCTGCCCGAGCAGCCCGCCGAGCACGTCGAAGATGCGCCCGAGCGCGTGCGTGCGGCAGGAGAGTGCGGCGGGCTTCAGCGGCTTGAGCAGCGTGCCCTCGGGGATGCGCACGATGCTCGCGTCCGGGGGCACCGGGCCCTCGTCCAGCACGGCGATCGCCTCGCTGTACGACGAATCGGCGCGGAACTCCGTGTACTTCCCGGCCTGCCACGGGCCACCCTGCTTCCAGCGCACGTACGTCCGGAAGATCGACGGACTGTTGATCACTCCGGCGTCTGCGAGGACATCGGCGATTCCGTCACGTGACGTCCCCGCCGGGATGACCACCTCGACCGGCTCCTCGCCCTGCTCCCCCGGCGGATCGATCTGCCGAGAGATCCAGAACACCGCGACCGCGAGTGTCAGACCGAGGGCAGCCAGAGCGGCCGCGAACACTGCGAGCACCCGGCGGCCACCCGAGGTGTGGCGCGGCATCGGCACGTACTCCTCGCCGGCCTGCGGCGCGACGCCGCCGGAACCGGCCCCGCCACCCGCCGATCCACCCGATGGGCGGTCGCGACGTCGTCGGACCGGCGCGACCTCATCCGGGCCGGCGCTCGAGGATGGGCGTTCATCACTCATCGGGTCAGATCCTGTCCGTTCGAGCGGTGGTCGAGCCAGCCCTGCAGGATCACGGAGGCTGCGACCTTGTCGATCACGGCACGCTGCGCCTTCGCGTTCACCCCGGCGGCTCGCAGCGACCGCGACGCCTCGACCGTGCTGAGCCGCTCATCCCAGGTGACGACCGGGACGTCGAGCAGTTGATCGAGCACCTCCACCTCGGCCAGCACCTTGGTGGCCGCCGGGCCCGCTGCGCCGTCGAGCGACAGAGGCAGACCCACGACCACCACGTCGGCCTCGGCCTCGGCCACGAGCTCCGCCAGACGACGGTGGTCCCGAGGGGTGTCTCCCGACCGCGACACCGTTTCGAAGGGCAGCGCGACCGTGCCGTCGTTGTCGCTGAGCGCCACGCCGATGCGCCGGTCGCCCAGGTCCAGGCCGACCGCCCGGCACGTCGCCACGGTCACGCGCCGACCTGCGACCGGACGTGGTCCAGCGCGTCGTCCAGGTGTTCCGGGGCGCGGCCGCCGGCGACCGCGAGGTCGGCGCCCTTGCCGCCGCCGCCACCGACCATCCGAGCGGCCTCGGCGATCAGCGCGCCGGCATCGAGTCCCGATGCCGCATCGACCGCCGCCACCAGCGCCACACCCTTGCCGTCCGGCGCCGCTCCCAGCACGACGGCCCGGATCCCCTCACGGTCACGCAGCGCCAGTGCCAGCTCGCGCACGTCGTCGCGGTCGTCGGCGTTCACGCGGGCGACGATCACGCCGTCGACGGCGGCGCCGACGAGCTCATCGGCGAGCCCACCGGCCAACTGGCGCCGCAGACCCTTGACCTCGTCACGCAGTCCCTTGAGCTCACCCACCCGCTTCTCGATGCCGTCGAGCAGGTCGTCGACCGGCACCCCGAGCAACGCCGCGGCGTCACTCAACCGGTCCTCCTCGACGCGCAGGCGCTCGATCGGACCGATGCCCGACACCGCTTCGATGCGACGGATGTTGGACCCGATGGACCCCTCGGAGGTGATCTTGACCGGGCCGATCTCGCCGAGCGCACCGACGTGCGTGCCGCCACAGAGCTCGGTACTGCGCGGACCGGCCTCGAGCACACGCACGACGTCGCCGTACTTGTCACCGAAGAACGCGATCGCCCCGAGCTCGCGGGCCTCGTCCATGCTCGTCTCGAAGTGGCGGACCGGTGCGTTCGAGAGGATCTCGGCGTTCGCCAGGTCCTCGACCACACGCAACTGCTCGTCGCTCAGACCCTCGTGGTGCGAGAAGTCGAACCGGAGACGATCCGGGCCGACGAGCGATCCCTGCTGCTTCACGTGGTCGCCGAGCGTGCTGCGCAACGCCCAGTGGAGCAGGTGGGTGGCGGTGTGGTTGCGCCGGATCGCGGCCCGGCGGTCCTCGTCGACGTGGGCGACCACGCTGGTGCCCGGCTCGAGTTCGCCGGTACGGACCTCGACACGGTGGCGGTGCAGACCACCGAGCGAGGGCGTCGTGTCGAGCACCGTCGCCTCGCCGCCGTCCCAGGTGATGGTGCCGGTGTCACCGACCTGACCGCCCGACTCCGCGTAGAACGGTGTCCGGTCCAGGTAGACGCCGTCGCCGATGACAGCGAGGACCGTCGCCGGCCCCTCGAGGGTCTCGCGGCCCACGAACTCCGTCGGGCCGGACTCGGCGAGCAACGCCCGCTCGGCATCGGCCTCGTCACCGTGGGCCACCGAACCCTTGCGCGAGCCCGCTCGGGAACGCGCACGCTGCTGGGCCATCTCGTCGTCGAATCCGGCGACGTCGACCTCGACACCACGCAGCTCGGCCATCTCACAGGTGACCTCGAGCGGGAATCCGTAGGTGTCGTGCAGTTCGAACGCGACGCTCCCCCGCAACCGGTCACCCTCGGCGAGTTCATCGAGCGCACCGTCGAGCAGCACCGAACCACGGGCGAGGGTGCGTCGGAACTGCTCCTCCTCGCGCTCGATCGAGCCGACGATGCGGTCGCGTTCGGCGACCAGCTCCGGGTACGCCGCGCCCATGACCTGCGCGTTGCGCTCGACGAGCGGCGCCAGCACCGGACGGTCGACGCCCAGCATGTAGGCGAACCGCACCGCTCGGCGAATGATCCGGCGCAGCACGTAGCCCCGGTCCTCGTTCGACGGCACCACGCCGTCGGCGACCAGGAACGCGGCGGTCCGGGTGTGATCGGCGAGCAGACGGAGGGCGATGTCGCCCAGTTCGCTGGCGCCCATGCGCTCACCCGTGACCGACTGCGCCTCGTCGACGAGCGCGGCCAGGACGTCGGCGGCGTACAGCCACGGGCTCCCGGCGAGCACCGCGAGGATGCGCTCCAGGCCGGCGCCGGTGTCCACGTTGCGCGACGGCAGGTCGGTGAGCGTTCCGCCCTCGCCACGGAACGACTGGGTGAAGACCAGGTTCCAGATCTCGACGAATCGGTGTTCGGCGTCGGGGTTGGCGGGCCCGCCGTCCGGGCCCGCGTCCGGTCCGTAGTCCCAGAAGATCTCCGACGACGGACCGCACGGCCCGGTCTCGCCCATCTCCCAGAAGTTGTCGGCTCCGAGCCGCTGGATCCGGCTGATCGGGACGCCGACGGCGTCGGTCCAGATCTGTTCGGCCTCGTCGTCCGAGGTGTGGACGGTGATCCAGAGCCGGTCGCCGTCGAGTCCGAGCACCTCGGTCACGAACTCCCACGCCCACGCGATGGCGTCGGCCTTGAAGTAGTCGCCGAAGCTGAAGTTGCCGAGCATCTCGAAGAACGAGAGGTGGCGGGGCGAGCGACCGATCGCGTCGAGATCGTTGTGCTTGCCACCGGCCCGCACGCACTTCTGCACCGAACACGCCCGGGGCGGGTCGTACGGCACCGCCTCCTCGCCGAGGAAGTACGGCACGAACGGCATCATTCCCGAGTTGGTGAACATCGGGGCCGAGGGGTGGGTCGGCAACAGACTGGCGGACGGCACGACCGTGTGGGCCCGCGCCGAGAAGAACCCGTTCCACGCTGCTCGCAGCTGATCGGCGGTGGTGATGTGCTCCGCGGCCATGGCGTGGACACACTACCGGTCGACGGCGTCACCACCCTCGGCGGGCACGGCCACCGGGCTCGTCAGCGGCCGGCCGGCCCGCTGCGGCGGTTGGCGCCGCCCGGTGGCGGTGAGGCCGTCGGGGCGGCCGGTCGTCCCTCTCGCAGGCGCCGGTCGCGCAGCGCCCGCAGCTCGTCCTCACGCTCACGCATGGTCAGCCGACCGTCCGCCACGGCGTCGAGCACACTCCGACCGACTCGGAGCGCCGAGTTGCCGGCCAGGACAGCCAGGTGGTCGGGGCCGAGCTCCTCGAGTCGCCGACGCACCTTCTGCTCGGCCCACACGACGCCGGAGGCGCCGGCGGCGGCCCCCATCCCGAACCACACGACTCGCTTGAACACGTTGTTATCTTGCCCTCGACGTCGGCCGCGACTCGCGGATACCCGGACGATCCGGCTCGTCGACGTCGCCCCGCAGGCGTCGGGCGACACGTCGGGTCCCGGTGGCGAGCGCAACACCCTTGATCACCGGCGACGTGAGCGCCCGGTAGGTGACCTCGGTGGCGGCATCGACCCGATCACCGATCGTCCCGGCGACGTGGAGCAACTCGTCGATGCGCTCGACCTCGGCGCCGGCGTTCGCCACGATCGCTCGCAGCTCGGCCACCGCCGGTGTGGCCTCGGCATCGAAGCGTTCCCGCGCCTCGGCCAGGTCCGCCGCAGCCCCGAACATCCGGGACGCCGCCAGCGTGAGTGCGCCGGCGGCCGCGAGCGCCAGCACGGCGCAGACGAGGGCGGCGAGATCAACGGCACTCACACCGTCAGTCTCGCGGCCCGCTGCCCACCGACGAGGGATCCTCAGCCGGCGTCGGGATCCGGTTCGGTGAATCGACGCCGCCGCCAGGCGTCCACGGCGGCGGCCTCGCGACCGGCGCCACCCGGCCGGTAGTACTCGACGTCGAGCAGCTCGTCGGGCAGGTACTGCTGATCGACCCATCCGGACGGGTCGTCGTGCGGATACCGGTACCCCACCCCGTGGCCGAGCTCGCGGGCACCACGGAAACTCCCGTCACGCAGGTGCGGCGGCACCTCACCCACCCCACGTTCGGCGACGTCGGCAGCCGCACGACCGAGCGCGGCGTAGGCCGTGTTCGACTTCGGCGCCAGCGCCAGGTGGACCGTGGCGTGCGCCAGGTTGATGCGCGCCTCGGGCAGTCCGACGAACTCGACGGCACGCGCCGCGGCATCGGCCACGAGCAGGCTCGTGGGGTCGGCCAACCCGATGTCCTCGGACGCGGCGACCACCAGTCGACGGGCGATGAACCGGGCGTCCTCCCCCGCCGCCAGCATCCGGGCGAGCCAGTGGATGGCGGCGTCCGGATCGGAGCCGCGGATCGACTTGATGAACGCCGAGATCACGTCGTAGTGGTCGTCGCGCCCGTAGCGCACCATCGAGGCACCGAGCGCGGCCTCGACGTCCGCCACGTCGACGAGCAGGTCGCCACCGTCGGCACGCTGTTCCGCGAGCGCGACGGCGACCTCGACACCGGTGAGCAGGTGGCGTCCATCTCCGCCGGCGCGGTCGAGCAGGTGCCCCAGTGCCTCGTCGGTGATCGTGGCGCCCTCCACCTCCACACCTCGGCGGGCGAGCGTCTCGAGGGCGTCGCGGTCGAGCGGCTCGAGCCGGAACAACGTGGAACGGCTCAGCAGCGGCGGGTTGACCTCGAAGTACGGGTTCTCGGTCGTGGCTCCGATGAGCACGATCAGCCCCGTCTCGACCGACGGGAGGAGGGCGTCCTGCTGCGACTTCGAGAAGCGGTGGATCTCGTCGAGGAAGAGGATGGTCCCGGCGCCGTGCGCACCGAGTCGCTGGGTCGCCGCCGCGACCTCGTCGCGGATGTCCTTCACCGTCGCGGTCACCGCCGACAGCGGGACGAACACCTTCGACGACGCCGTGGCGATCAGACGCGCCACGGTGGTCTTGCCCGTCCCCGGCGGACCCCACAGCACCACCGAGCTGAGGCGGTCACCGTCGACGAGTGCCCGCAGGGGACGACCTCGACCCAGCAGATGTTCCTGACCGACGACGTCGTCGAGGGATGTCGGACGGAGCCGATCGGCGAGGGGGCCGCGTCGCCGCAGTCGGTCCTCGGCCGCAGCCGAGAACAGGTCGCCGTCACGTCCGGTCATGCGATGACGCTAGTGGTCGGGACCGTGCCGCCGGGCCGGGCCGGGACGTGTGCCAGGCCTCAACTGCTCGGCCTCAGCTGCTCGGCCTCAACCGCTGAGCCTCAGGTGCTCGGGGGCAGCAGGCGCAGACCGAGTTCGGCCACCTGTGCGTCGTCGAGCGTGCCGGGCGCACCGGTGAGCGGATCCGTGCCGGACTGCGTCTTGGGGAAGGCGATGACCTCACGGATGTTGTCCTCGCCGAGCAGCAGTGCCACCAGCCGGTCCACGCCGAACGCGAATCCGGCGTGCGGCGGTGCCCCGTAGCGGAAGGCCTCGAGCAGGAACCCGAATCGCTCCGACGCGGTCGCCTGGTCGATGCCGAGCAGGTCGAAGATCCGCTGCTGGACGTCGCCGCGGTGGATCCGCACGCTGCCCGAGCCGAGCTCCCACCCGTTGAGCACCAGGTCGTAGGCCTGCGACCGCACCTGCAGCAGCGACTCGGCGTCGCCGTCGAGCAGGGCCAGATCGTCGGCGTGCGGCATCGTGAACGGGTGGTGGGCCGGGACCGGCCGGCCCGTCGCGGCGTCCACCGACTCGAACAACGGGAAGTCCACGACCCAGAGGAACTGCAACCCACCCTCGTGGGTGGCCGGCCGTCCCAGTTCGAGTCGCAGCAGCCCGAGGACGTGCACGACGGTCGACCAGTCGTCGGCGACCAGGAACAACACGTCGCCGACCTCGGCACCGCACCGTTCGGCCACGGCGGCGAGTTCGGTGGCCGACATGAACTTGGCGACCGGCGAGTTGAGCGTGACACCGCCGTCATCGGACGCCTCGACGCGCATCCACACGAGCCCCTTCGCTCCCCACCGCTTCGCCGTCTCGGTCAGATCATCGAGCCGGCTGCGACTGGTCTCGGCCGATGCCCCGGCGTGCCGGATCGCCTTGATCGACGAGGCCGTGAAGGCCTTGAACTCGGTGGCGGCGAACACCTCGGTGAGCTCGACGAGCTCCATGCCGAACCGGACGTCCGGCTTGTCGGAGCCGAAGCG
>CAJBIS010000400.1 GCA_903953195.1 uncultured Actinomycetes bacterium | reverse complement strand
GCGTGCTGACCCAGTCCCTCGAGCTTCGGCTCACGCTCCAGGGCTTCGTCGCGTTCTGCCTGGTGTCGTCGGCGACGTACCTGCTGAACGACGTGCTCGACGTCGAGTCCGATCGTCGCCATCCGAAGAAGCGCCTGCGGCCCATCGCCAGTGGTGCGGTACCGATCCCCGCCGCGATCGCGACCGCCGTCGTGTTGTTCGTCGCCGGTGTGGCACTGGCCGCGTTGACCAACTGGACGCTCGCCGGGATCGTCGCCGGGTACGCCGTGCTCACCACGGCGTACTCGCTGTTCCTGAAGCAGGTCGCCGTCCTCGACCTGGTGATCCTGTCCGCCGGCTTCATCCTCCGACTGCTCGGCGGCGCCTATGCGGCGGGTGTCGAGGTCTCCGAGTGGTTCCTCCTCGTGTCGCTGTTCGGTTCGCTCTTCATCGCGGGTGCCAAGCGGTTCGCCGAGAAGCAGGAACTCGGCGACGAGGCCGCTGCGCTGCGACCCACGCTCGGGGCGTACAGCGTCGAGTACCTCGGGTTCGTCCGTTCCGTCGCCGCGGCCGCCGTGATGATCTGTTACTGCCAGTGGGCGGTCGAGAGCGGCGACTCCGGCCGCTACGCCACCCCGTGGGTACAGCTGTCGATCATCCCGTTCGTCATCGCGATCCTCCGGTACGCGCTGCTCGTCGACCACGGCGAGGGCTCCGCCCCCGAAGAGGTGCTGTCATCCGACCGGCAGATGCAGCTGATGGGTGGCCTGCTCGTCGTGTGCTTGCTCCTGGCGGTGTACGTGTGACCGCGCCGACCGACCGCTCGGATGCCGTCCCGGCCGACGACGCGCCCACCAGCGAACTGCTCGCCGGCTGGGGTCGCACCGCCCCGACGCACGCAACCGTCGTGCACCCGCACACCGCCGACGCCGCCGCCGACGCGATCCTCGCCGCGGACGACCGCGGGCTCGTCGCACGCGGACTCGGGCGCGGGTACGGCGACTGCGCGCAGAACGCCGGGGGCACCGTGCTCGACGGCCCCGGGATGTCCGGGCTGATCGACCTCGACTGGAACACCGGAGTGGTGCGGGTGCAGGCCGGGACCAGCCTCGACGACCTCATGCGCTGGCTCGTCCCACTCGGCTACTTCGTCCCCGTCACCCCCGGAACCCGAATGGTCACCGTGGGCGGGGCGATCGCCTCCGACATCCACGGCAAGAACCACCACGTGAAGGGTGCGTTCTCCGAACACGTCCACGGCCTCCGGCTCGTCGACGGCCGCGGCGAGGTCCGGGACGTCACCCCCGACGGCGACCCCGAGGTGTTCCGGGCGACCGCCGGAGGCATGGGGCTCACCGGCGTGATCCTCGACGCCACCGTCAAGATGACGCCGATCACCTCGAGCCTGATCAGCGTCGACACCGACCGGACCGCGGACCTCGACGAGGTCATGCAGCTGATGATCGAGGGCGATGCCGACTACGAGTACTCGGTCGCGTGGATCGACCTCATCGCCAAGGGTCGCAGCATGGGCCGATCCATCCTCCAGCGAGGGCGATTCGCCACCGAGGACGAGGCCCGGGCCTCCGGTGTCACCGACCCGCTCCGCTACGCGCCCAAGCAGCTGCCGTCGCCACCCGACCTCTTCCCGTCCGGGCTGCTGAACCGTCTGACGGTCCGCGCCTTCAACGAGCTCTGGTACCGGAAGGCGCCGGTGTGTCGTCGCGACGAACTCCAGACCATCGAACAGTTCTTCCACCCGCTCGACATGATCGCCGAGTGGAACCGCATCTACGGGCCGCGCGGCTTCCTCCAGTGGCAGTTCGTCGTCCCCGACGAGGCCGGCGACGTGGTCCGCACCGCCGTCGAACGCCTGTCGACCTCCGGCGTGTCGTCGTTCCTCGCTGTGCTCAAACGTTTCGGGCCCGGTAACGCCAACTACCTGTCGTTCCCTCGGCAGGGCTGGACGCTCGCCCTCGACATCCCGGTGCTGCCCGGCCTCGACCGACTGCTCGACGAACTCGACGAACTCGTCGTCGAGGCCGGCGGTGCCGTCTACCTGGCCAAGGACAGTCGCGTGCGTCCCGAGCTCGTGCCGCTGATGTATCCCGAGCTGTCGACCTGGCGGGCGGTCCGCGACGAACTCGACCCCGAGGGCCGGTTCCATTCCGACCTCGCCCGCCGTCTCCGGCTCTGCTGACGCAACTTTCCTGGCACTCTTCGCACATCGAGAGCTCGCCGGCAAGCGGACATCTGGAGTTGATCGGTTAGCGTCTGCGCGCCGGCACAGTGAGGAGAAGCCATGGGAGAGGAACTGAGCGACGACACGCGGTCCGAGAACGAAGACGCAGCGTCGGGCGGTGCGGGGGGAACGGGCCGCAGGAAGGTCGGGCTGATTGCTGCCGTCGTGGTCGGACTGCTCGTTGTGGGCTTCCTCGTCTTCCGGCCCGATCGTGCGTTCACCGACACCGTCGTCAACGATTCAGTCTCGAACGAGGTGCTCTCAGTGATCGATCAAACGTCGAGCACGACGGTCCCGGGACAGCCCACCTCCGTGGTGCCGGCAGCGCCGGTCGTCGAGGGCAGGGGCGCATTCACGAGCCAAGGCGGTCATTCGGCAGTCGGTGAGGTGGCAGTCGTGCGCGAGGCAGACGGGCGCCGGCAACTGATCCTCCAGGACCTCGACGCGGACAACGGCCCCGACCTTCGCCTCTACTTCTCGCCGAGCAGCGAAGGGAACGTCGAGGGCGGCGTCGATCTGGGACCGCTTCGGGGCAACAAGGGAACCCAATCGTACGAGGTTCCGGCCGACGTGGACCTGACCGCAACTCCCACCGTTGTGATCTGGTGCGAGCGGTTCTCAACCCCATTTGGGACGGCGACGCTCACGCCCTGAGTTGGCGTTGCGACAGACTCGGCGTCAGCCGCCGACGTGATCCCCTCGGGACTCGGCGTCAGCCGCCGACGTCAACGACATACCCGTCGAGGGCGGCCTGGAAGTTCGTGTTCGCCTTGTCGATCGCCGGCTGGATCGGGGCGTTCGACAACATGATGTTGTCCATGGCCCCACGCACCTCGTTGCGGAAGGTGTTGTACGGGCCGATGACCGGGCCGGGGAAGCTCGGGTCCAGTGACTTCAGGCTGTTGTACGCCACGCTCAGCCCCTGACCCTTCAGCGACGAGGTGAACTCCTGCTGCAGCGCCGGGTCGGCGGCCGCCGACTCGAGCACCGGCAGGTACGACGCCTGCACCGTCCACGTCACCTGGTTCGCGGGCTGCAGGAAGAACTTCAGGAAGTCCCAGCTGCCGGCGATCCTCGCGGGATCGGTGCCCTTGACCAGGTACCAACCGGACCCGCCGATCTGACCCTTGCCGGCCGCCTTGATGCCCGGCGTCGGACCGAAGCCGATCTGCAGGCCCTGATCCACATCGGCGTTCACGCCCTCGGAGGCCAGTGCCGACTCGTCGACCTGCCCCGACAGCAGCGCTGCGACCGTACTGATCGCGGTCGAGGTCTGGATGAGCATCGCCGAGGTCTTGTTGTTGATC
>CAJBIS010000399.1 GCA_903953195.1 uncultured Actinomycetes bacterium | reverse complement strand
TCGCAGATTCTGCGAAATACTCGCTTACTGTTCTGTCTCGAGCACCAGGTCGATGACCTGGGAGCCGGGCTTGACCGTGGCCGTGAGCGGCGTCGTCGCCACGTCGGCATACCGCAGCGGTGTGAGCAGCGGCATGATGCCTTCGCGGCCGACCTTGAAGCCCATCTGGGCCGCCTCTTCGGGGGTGGCATTGGCGGCCACCGTCACCTTGTAGTCGCCAGGATCGATGCCCTTTTCCGCCCCTGTTTGGAGTGCATAGCGGCTCTCCGCGTCGATCGTGCCGTAGGCCGACGAACCCGGTTTGACCGGTGTGAAACTCACCACGCCGTTGGTCAGCGGCCGTCCCTCCAACGTGACCCGGCCGCTCACCTTCGCCGCATGACGACCGCAGCCGGCGGCGAGCAGCGCAGCCGCGGCGACGATCACCCGCCCGCTGATCGATGCCTTGGTCATTCCGAACCCGTGGAGTCACCCCGGGCCTTCGTGGAGAGGGCTGTGTAGACGGCCATGTCGACGGTGTCCTGCGTGAAGCGAACCGAGCCATCGGCCCGCGTGAAGTTGGCTCCGCCGGGGTGGAGGCTGCGAAAGCCCCGCACGTTCCACCAGTTTTGAGGCACGGGCGGAGTGGGCAGATAGTTGAGGGGCACGTTGCACGCCGCCCAGTCGCCGTCGGCATAGAGCGCGACGGCGTGGTGGTCGTGGGCATAGACGGCCTCGCCGATCATCAGGGTCTTGCTCGTGCCGTCCGAGATGTTCTTGATCCGCGTCGGGGTCAGGTAGGAGTTGCGCCAGAAAAGACCCTTGCAGGGTTTGTTGCTCGTGTTGTTGTGGCAATCGACAGCAGCCGTGGGCTCGTCGTCGTGCCTGGGCCAGATGCTCCCGAAATTCCCCCCGACTTTCGTCGCCCCGAGCACGCCCTTGTAGCTCGTGATCGACACCGTCACCCCCTGCATCGACTGCTCCATGAAGGGACCCGCGATCCCGCTCAGATCCACCCGCCACGAGCGGGTGGCGTCGGGATCAGTGGGGCAGGCGAGGGCCGGCTGAGGGTCTCCGAGCCGGGTTTTCACCCGCGAGAGCCCCCCGTTGCCATAGATGTTGCCCTTGGAAGAGTCGGCCAACTGATCGAAGAGCGACTTCTGCTCGAAGAACGGCAGCGTCTCCAGAATCCATCCGCGGCCGGTGCAGTTGCCGCCCGCTTGCTTGTCGCACGCGTTGGCCGCGCCCCCCTCGCCCCACTGGGAAACGCCGGCTGGAAACCTTCTCTTCGCGTCATGGCACGTGAGGACGGCCAACCCGAGCTGCTTGAGCTTGTTCGAGCAGCTCGATCGCCGCGCTGCTTCCCGGGCCGTCTGTACGGCCGGCAGCAGGAGCCCGATGAGCGTCGCGATGATCGCGATCACGACCAAGAGCTCCACGAGCGTAAACCCATGGAACAACCGTCCCGGAGTTGCTTGACGAGCGTTCACGTGTTTCCCCTTGCTGGCGCTCCCCGCTTCGACCGGCGACGACGGAATTCCATGCACCAGGCGAGCGCGACAGCGGCTGCCGACAGTCCGAAATGGGCCGGCTCCGGTACCGCCGCCACTGCTGAGTGCTGCGCAGGCACATAGCTTCCCTGGTCGAGCAGGCCGCCGCTGAGCATCGCGGCGAGATCGAGTGCGTCGAACAGCCCGTCATAGTTGAAGTCGCCCTGCTGCCAGGTCGCCGGGGCAGCCGTGTTGAACTTCCCGGCAGCCAAGAGGTCTGCCGCGTCGAGGACATCGACCACTCCGTCCAGGGTCACGTCGCCAGCCGCCGCATAGCCCACGAGGATCGAGCCGTCGGCCTGCTCCCTCCAGCCGACCGAACGAGCCAACCCGCTGCTCACGTCTGCGGCGACGGCCGAAGAAACAATGCCGGCGCTGCCGCTCCAGTCTCCCGGACCACGACCCGTTGTCAGCGCGGCGACGAGTTCCGTGAGGATGATGCCCCCGGAATCGATCGTGAGCGAACCGACGCCGACGTCCACGGATCCGCCGGCCACCGACAAGCCGCGGATGCGTGCGGCCACACCGTCGCCGACCGCAAGACGCCCCCCGACAACGGTGGCGGTGGTCGCCGCCAGGGCGCCCGGATGCTCGATGCGGAGTTCGCC
>CAJBIS010000398.1 GCA_903953195.1 uncultured Actinomycetes bacterium | reverse complement strand
TGGCTGCGGCCGCATCGGCACTCGCCGTGAGCGGATTCGCACTGTCCGCCTGCGGCGGGGAAGATGCTGCACAGGTGACCACGACGACCGTGGCCGCAGCGGGCGGTTCCGGCGGGGCGCAACAGAACACCGGAGGCAGTGCAGTGCTGAACGAGATCAACCAGCGGGGCAAGCCGACGCTGGGCCAGACCGAACAGGTGACCGAGCTCAAGGTGACCGACGACGTCGTCGGAACCGGCGCCGAGGTGAAGCCGGGTGACACCGTGACCGCCCACTACGTCGGCGTGTCCGCGTCGGACGGCGCGGAGTTCGACTCCTCGTGGTCCCGTGGGGCACCCACGCAGTTCCCCCTCGACGGCGTGATCCAGGGGTGGAGTGAGGGGCTCGTCGGGATGAAGGAGGGTGGCCGCCGCACGCTGGTCATCCCCGCCGACATGGCCTACGGCCAGAACCCCCCGCCGGGATCGGGCATCGCCCCGGGTGCCACGCTGGTCTTCACCGTCGACCTGGTGTCGGTGGACTGAGTCGGCCGTCCCGTGCCCGAGGATCAACAGCGTCGAGTCCGCGACGCCTCGTCCCGGGCCCTGCAGGGCAACCTCGCGGCGGGCGCCGCCAAGCTCGAGGCTCAGCACAAGCTCTTCGTCCGCGACCGCATCGACGCGCTCTGTGACCCGGGCAGCTTCGTCGAGGATCAGCTGCTCGCCAACACGCCGTACGCCGACGGCATGCCCGAGGACCTGCCCGCCGACGGTGTCGTGACCGGCGTCGGCCAGATCGACGGTCGACCGGTGTGTGTGATGGCCAACGACCCGACCGTGAAGGCCGGGTCCTGGGGCGCGCGCACCGTCGAGAAGATCGTCCGACTGACCGAGACCGCACTGCGCGACGAACTGCCGGTCGTCTGGCTCGTCGACTCCGCCGGCGCCCGCATCACCGATCAGGTCGAACTGTTTCCCGGCCGCAGGGGAGCGGGCCGCATCTTCTACAACCAGGTGCGACTGTCCGGGAAGGTGCCGCAGGTGTGCTGCCTGTTCGGGCCGTCCGCCGCCGGTGGCGCGTACATCCCGTCGTTCTGCGACCTGGTGATCATGGTCGAGGGCAACGCCTCCATGTACCTGGGCTCGCCGCGGATGGCCGAGATGGTGATCGGCGAGCAGGTCACGCTCGACGAGATGGGCGGCGCCCGCATGCACGCCACCGTCTCGGGCTGCGGCGACAACCTGGCGACCGACGACGAGGACGCCATCCACCAGGCCCGGGCCTACCTGACGTACCTGCCGACCCGCTGGACCGAGGCGCCACCCGTCTACGAGCCGCAGCCCCCTGCCCGGGCGCTCGACGCGTCGGTGGTGCCCGCCGAGGAGGCCCAGGGGTACGACGTGCACGACGTCATCGACGGGCTCGTCGACGCCGAGTCGTTCTTCGAGATCAAGCCGCTGTTCGCCCCGGAGCTGGTCGTCGGACTCGGGCTCCTCGAGGGCCGCCCGGTCGGAATCGTCGCCAACAACCCGATGCACAAGGGTGGGGTGCTGTTCGGCGACTCGGCCGACAAGGCGGCACGGTTCATCTGGCTGTGCGACGCCTTCGGCGTGCCCCTGGTGTTCCTCGCTGACGTTCCCGGCTTCATGATCGGCAGCCAGGTGGAGCGCGAGGGCATCATCCGCCACGGCGCCAAGATGATCACCGCGGTGTCCGAGGCCACGGTGCCGAAGGTGTCGGTGATCGTCCGCAAGGCCTACGGCGCCGGCCTGTACGCCATGTCGGGGCCGGCATTTGATCCGGTGGCGACGATCGCGCTGCCCACCGCGAAGATCGCCGTCATGGGCCCCGAGGCCGCGGTGAACGCAGTGTTCGCCAACAAGATCGCCTCCATCGAGGACGAGGCCGAGCGGGCTGCGTTCGTCGACGAGCAGCGGCGGCTGTACGAGGAGGACGTCGACCTGCTGCGACTGGCATCCGAACTGGTCGTCGACGCCATCGTTGAGTTCGAGGATCTGCGCCGTGAACTGCACCTGCGGCTCCTGCGCTCGGCGGACCGCGACCGGCACTTCTCCAGTCGACGGCACGGCGTCCCGCCGGTCTGAGGGATCGCGGATGCCCTGGTGTGAGGAGTGC
>CAJBIS010000397.1 GCA_903953195.1 uncultured Actinomycetes bacterium | reverse complement strand
GTGAGTGAGTTGGCCCCAATCGCCACCGTGCCCCCCGTGCCGGCGAGCGAGCCGATCGTGTCGCTGCCGCCGACGGTGTAGAGGCCGGACCCGGAAAGCGACACGGCCACACTCTCGCCGAGGATGTCGGCCGCCGTGGCCGCAAACTCGCCGCCGGAGATCGACACGGACGACGTGGCCAGCGGCACGACCGTCGAGAGCTTGCCGGCCGAGACCGTCGTGGCGCCGGCGTACGACTGGGTGCCGTAGAGGTTGGTCGTGCCACTCCCGGCGATGGCAAGCCCGCCCGCACCACCGATCGAGTTTTGGAAGGCGCTGAAACCGGAGCCGTTGATGCCGAGCACCGCGCCACCGGCGATCGTCGCCGTGCCGCCGTTGCCGACGCCGGTTTCCCGCAGCGATCCCACCGACAGGCTCGCGAGCACCTCGAGCGTTGCTCCGCTCGACACGAACACGTCGGAGCCGATGCCGAGACTGTCAGCCGCCGCCGCGACGAGCGTGCCCGACGTGATCCGCGTGTCGCCCGTGTAGGTGTTCGCGGCGGAGAGCGTCAGCGGGCTGGCTCCATCCTTGAATACCGACGTGACCGTGCCGTCCTGGGATGCTCCCGCCCCGCCGATCGTGCCGCTGACCGAGATCGCGGCGCCGGCCGCCCCGAGAAACAGCACGTTCGAGCCCCCCGCCACGTTGCCGGTGATCGCCAGCGACCCGGCAGCACCGCTGACGTCGGCCGTGATCCGACTGCTGGATCCCAGCGTGATCGGCCCGGTCCACGAGTTGGTGCCGCCGACGCTCCTCAGGGCCCCGTTGACGCCGGCCACGCCGACGCCATTCAGCGTGAGCGGCTCGGGGGCATACGAGATGCCGGATCCGCTGAACAGCTTGAGCACCCCGTTGCCGGAGACGACCGTGCCGGCAGCGGTCGAGCCGAGCGCCGCTGCGTGCTGGGCCTCGCCCGCGGCGTTGGCGTTGATCGTGCTCGGGCCCGTGTAGGTGTTGGCCTGGGCAAGATTCACCTGCGACCCAGCGTCACCCCCGATGAACACCGCGTTGGCCTGGGTCAGGGACGTGCTGGTGGCGACGAGTCCGTCGGAGATCAGGCCGGGCGTGAACGTGACACCGCTCGGGGCCGCGTAGCCGAGTTGCACGGTGCCCGTCGCCGTCAGGGCGGCGTTTTTCCAGAACGAGTTGGCGTTCGAGTCGCCGAATGTGTAGATCGCCAGGCTGTCGATCGCACCGCCGCCGGCCGCCATGCCGAGGTTGTACGAGGTGTTCGCACCGACCGCGGCATTGAACGTGCTCCCGGAGGTAATCGTGATCGTAAACGTGCGGTCGGAGCCGGCACCGAGACCCGAATCAATGGCCGCGGCCCCGCTGTAGACCTTCCAGCCACCCGTGGTGTCGAGTTGGAACCGGGCCTCGGTGGCCGCATCGGTCGCGGAGAAAAAGGTCGCGTACGACGTGCTATCGCGGAACGAAATGCCCAGCGAGCCGCCCGCGGAGGGGCTCGAACCGGTGTAGCCCGTAATGGTGAAGGCATCGCCGACCTGGAGCGGCCGGGGCGTTCCCGACAGCCCGTTGCCGGTGGTCGTAAACGTCTGGAAGGCGGCCGCGCCCGGCGTGTTGCCGACGCTGCCGTTGTTGGCGTAGTTCGCGAGTTCGGTGGCGGTGTTGTCGTAGGTGCCGGCGTACGGCGGACCGTTGTTCTTCTCGGTCAGCAGGGCATTGAAGCTGGCCGTCTGGGTCGGGTAGATCACCGTCTGCCCGTGGGCGGCCTGGAGGCCGACGAGACCGGCGGCCATGAGCCATGCGAGAAACCCACGCATGCTCGGGAATGAACCCCTCCGCCGAAGCGAGTGACGATAACGCACCTCGATGCTCCTTCCACCGGCGGGGCCCAGGACCCTTCGTTCAGGTTCAGGCGCGGCGACGGCGGCGGAACCCGTAGGCAGCCACGCCGGCGAGGCCGCCGACGACGGCGATCACCGCCGGCGGTTCGGGCACCACCACGAGCTGCAGGCTGCCCTGCTGCAGGTAGGCCGACTTGCCGCCGCCGAGGCTGTAGGCGTTGCCCGCGCCCACGTTCGAAACATTCGCGAGGTTCACCGTGCCGGCGATCAGCGTGTAGGTGCCGTCCGGGGTGGTCTGGTCGAGCCCGAGGATGTCATCCACGCCAAAGCCACCGAACGAAACCGTGCCGTTCTGCACCGTGAGCGTCTCGGCCGGATCGAAGACGAACGCCGCGCCGGCCGCGAGCGAAACGTTGCCGTCGATGGTGCCCGCACCACCCAGCGCCTTGCCAGACGCGACACTGAGGGCTCCGACAAGCACCGCTCCCGACGAGACCTCAACCGTGCCCCCGAGGGCTCCGGAGACATTCAGGCTTCCCGACTGAAGCAGGGTGGCGCCGGTGTATCCGGCCGAGTTTCCGGAGAGCGTCAGCAGGCCGGAACCGCTCTTGACGAAGGTGCCGCTGCCGGAAAGTTGGCCGGCATACGTGAGCGAACTCGAACTGTTGAACGTGAGCCGGCCGCTGTTGGCCACGTTGCCCGCCAGGCTGCCGTTGGCCCCGCCGTTGCCAATCGTGAGTTCGCTGCCGGCCGCCACCGTCGAGCCGCCGGTGAACGTGTTGCCGGCATTCGTGAGCGTGAGGGTCGTGTTGCCGCCGACCGTCAGGGCTCCGCCGCCAGTCATCGCCCGCGACTCGGTGATCGACCCGCCGAAGTTGTAGGTGCCGGTGTTGGCGAGTTGGAAGTTGTTGAAGTAGATGTTGCGATTACCGTTGCTATCGTTCTGGTTGCCGATGTAGAGATTGAAACTGTCGAAAGCAGCCGACGAGCTGATCGTTGTGGAGTAGGTCGCCCCGCCGCTTCGCGAGGTCATCGAGAAGGCGTACTGACTGCCCGACGTGCGGGTCGCCGTAACCAACATCGGCGTGGTACCGTAGTTCGTATCTGCTGCGCCACTCGACGTGGTGATGGTCGAACTGCCGGCGTTATTGATGTTGAAAATGGCCGCATTGTTGGCCTTCAGATCGATACCCTTGCTGCCGCCATTGGCATCCCAGTTCATCGACCACCAGAACGTGAACGTGTCGCCCACCTGCATCGCGGAGTCGAAGGCCCTGCCGCCGCTGAAATACGCGTTGCCGCTGGCAAAGAGGCCGAAGGCCGTGGTGCCGATTCCGGTGGTTCCCATGCCGTTGTTCGAGGGATTTCCGATGAAGTTGCCCGAGTTGGCCCCAACCGCGAATCCCCACGCTCCGAAGCCGGTGCCACCGTCGCTGCCGTTCGTCCACGATCCGCCGTAGTTGCCGGCGTTGTCGGTCGCCCAGGTGAACTGGGCCCGGGCCGTGCTGCCGGTCGCTGCCATGGCAACCACGGCAACCAGACCGAGGACCAGGATCGAAAGGTGCCGATGAAGCGAGCGTGCCGAGTGCGGCATGATGAAACCCCCCGTTCGTGAATCGATGCCCGGCGGGGAGAACGTTGCCTGCCCCACCACCTGACCGAGGAAAGCAAGCACGTTTCGTGCCATTTCTTCGCCCTCTGCCATCAGGCGGCTTTCAACTCATTCAGATTTCACTAACTCGCGGAATAATTGCTCATTTCGGCGGGCCGGCCGCGGACATGGGACCCGCTCACGGGGCCATGGGTGGGGCAAAATGCACCACCCGGGGCCAGACACCTGGTGCGAATCGCTCCACCCAACTCCGCGGACTGGGGCGATTTGCCCCACCACCTAGGTGGGGAGTGTTCCGGACATGAGCCCGGGGCGGGGCGGCGTTCTACGGCTGTCGAGGTAAGCTCGCCACGCCTCAGGGCGGGTGGGCTTATGCCGAGCCCAGGACTGAGGGCTTATGCGGAGCCACGTTCAGCAGCCAGGCCGGCGTCGCCTGCGGCGGCGGAGGAGCGGCGGCACGAGGATTGCCGTCAGCCCGGCGAAGGGCAGGGCGGGTTCGGGCACGGCCGTCACGGAGCCAGCAGCCAGCGGCACGTAGATCCCCGCGTCGAAGAGCGTGGTCGTGAGGAAACTGGCCGCGTCGAGAATGTCCACAAGGCCGCTGTAGTCGAAGTCGCCTACGCTCCAGGTGGCGGCCTGACCCGTGTCAAACCGGCCTCCCACGAGGAAGTTCGAGGCGTCGAGCACGTCCACCACGCCGTCG
>CAJBIS010000396.1 GCA_903953195.1 uncultured Actinomycetes bacterium | reverse complement strand
CACCAGTCGCCACCGGCGTTGCCACTGGCACCATTGCGGCCTCGCCGGGACCGGCGAACGGGTTCGCAGCCGGAGCAACGCCCGGCGACACCGCCGCCGGGCCCGGGGCGACCGGCGCAACCGGTGCAACCGGCGAGATCGGAGCAACCGAGGCAGCAGGAACAGCGGTGGCGTACCCGCCGGCACCGCCTGATGGTGCACTCGAGTCAGCGTTCGCCGCGTCGGCGAGCAGCGCATCGATGAAGGTGTCGCAGAAGGTCTGGGAGAACTCGGCGAGGAGGGAACTGCCGTCGTTCACCGAGATCTCGACGGCCGGCCCGTCGGGCCCGGGCACGCCCACCTCGTCCACGTTCACGATCTCGTGCAGCTTCAACCAGATCGGGTCGCCACCGGTCTCGGACCGCCCGGCACCGAACAGGTTCCCCGCCACCACGAAGAGCGCCCGTTCACGCGGCGCTCCCGGCAGGGTCAGGAAGCCGACCGCCGTCGCGTCGGGGTCAGCAGGCGTCACCGCGGCGCCGTCGATGCTCTCGGACACGCTCATGAGCGGGCCCCAGGGGTCACGTGACGTCGAAGCGATGCGCGGAGAGTGAACGAGGTCGCCAACACGACATCCACCGTACCGGGCCGACACCCCCGGGTAGAGGCATGCCGGCGCCAGCGCGCCCCGTACGAAGCGGGTGGTCACCGGAACGCCGGATCGCCGCCCTCGTAGGTGCGGCCACCACCGGCGCTCGTCGGAGCCCCGAGGACCTCGGCGATCGCATCTGCGGCGCCCGGTGACATCCACGTCGCCTGCTCCAGCACCGGGTCGGCCTCCGTCTCATCGGCCGCCGGAGCGAACGCTGCCGGATCGGCGCCCGGATCGACGGCCGCAGCGAAGGGCTGTGCCACGCGGTCGGTCGATGCGGGCACCGGCACGTCGACCGCAGCGGCGGCGCCGCTGCCGGCCGGCTGCGACGACCACGGATCCTCCGCGCTGTCGAGACCGACGAGATCGTCGATCGGGAAGCGGTCCTCCGACCGACCGTCCGAGGTGTCCACCGACGCGCCGGCGCGGAGCCGCTCGGCGTCGACCTCGAGTTCGCCCAGATCGAGCCGGACGAACTCGTCGGCCCGGGGAGCCTCCTGTACTGGTGCGGCCGGCTGCGGCTCGCTCGCCTGGTGCACCCCGTGGTCCGGATGGACCTCGACCTCGTCGACCATGAACGATCCTCCGGCACCGACCGTCGCAGGAGCGCCCACCTCGACGAGGCCCTGACGCACCAGGGCGACGAGCACACGAGCGGCGTCGAGTTCACTCATGCCGCTGCGGGCGAGGACGGACGCCACCGTGTCGGTTCGACCGAGTGCCGTGATGATCCGCCACGATCCGGCATCGAGCGTGACGTGGTCGTGCGGCAACGGCACCACGGCATGGAGCCCGTGCATCGGCGACGGCAGCACCGCTTCGATCGCGTCCCACTCGTCGCGCAACGCCGCGGCCTCCTGCACCACGGCTCCGATCGCCTGTGGCTCGAGGCGATCCGTCGGACCGGTTCGATCGTCCCCGAACGAGAACGAGCCGGCGGTGAATCGAAGGGCCTCGAACACGACCTGCACGGGTTCCGACACGGCGGTGCCCGCCGACTCGGCTCCCACGATCGAACCGGCGGCGATCCACAATCGGACGGTGCCACGGTCACCCTCGACGCGGAGCACCCCGGACTGAGCGGACCCTGCGAGGAACCCCAGGACGTCGTCGAGCGCAAACGAGTCGATCGTGCCCTGCAGTGCCATGCGTCGCTCCTGTCGTCGAGTTCCGGACCGGATTCCGGCGTCGGCGGCGTCCGTCCCCGGCATCATCGGCACACGGGCGGAAAAAGTTCACCAATTCCTGCCGGCGGGAGGCGGGCGCCGGCGCCCAGCCGATTCCGACCGGCTCCGCACACGACCGGCCGGGCGCGGGAGGAGCCGCCCGGAAACACCTCGACGACCGGGGAGGTCAGGCGAGTTCCGCGAGCGCGGCGGCCGTCATCACGTCGACCGGAGCGGGTTCACCCGTCCACAGTTCGAAGGCGGCCGCCGCCTGATGCACCAACATGGCCAGTCCGTTGGCGACCGGTACCCCGGCGCCCCGACAGGCCCGGACGAGATCGGTCTCGATCGGGTGGTAGACGAGGTCGACCACCGGCGTGGACCTGGTGAGCGCCTCGACCGGGAACGGGACACCCGGCGACGCCTGCATCCCGATCGGCGTGGCGTTGACCACCAGCTCGGCACCGCCCAGCTCGCTCACCACCTCGTCGAGCGACACCGTGGCACCGACGTCGCCGGCGACCGCGGCGGCTGCGGCCGTCCGGCCCGCGTCTCGCCCGGCGACGACGACCGAGCCGGCCCCGGCGGCGGCGAGCGCCTGTGTGACGGCACGTGCCGCACCCCCTGTCCCGACCACGACACACCGACGGCCCGCAGGATCCACACCGAGGTCGGCGCGCAGACCGCGCACGAACCCCGTGCCGTCCGTGTTGTGCCCGACGAGCCGCCGCCCGTCCGCGACGATGCAGTTCACCGCCCGCAATGCGGCTGCGGTCTCGCTCAGGTCGTCGAGCGCCGGGAGGACCGCCTCCTTGTGCGGCATCGTCACCGAGAGACCGCGGATCCCGAGGGCGCGGACCCCGTCGATCGCCGCCGGGGCATCACCCTCGGCCACCGGCAGGGCGACGAAGACCCAGTCCAGCCCCAGTTCGGCGAACCCCGCGTTGTGGAGGGCCGGCGAGAGGGAGTGACGCACCGGGTCACCGATCACCGCCGCCAACGCCGTCGCACCCGTGGGCGACCACCCGTCCGACCGTGCGCTCAGAACACGCCCCGTTCACGTGCATCCTTCACGGCGGCCTCGAACTCCTGCTGGGAGTCCGTGAAGAAGTGCGAGGGCGGATCGTTCGAGGTCAGCACGTAGTAGAGCCAGTTGCCCTCGGGCGCCCGGATGGCGGCCTCGAGTGAGGCCTTCCCCGGCATGCAGATGGGCGTCGGGGGCAGGCCCTGGCGCTTGCGCAGGTTGTAGGGCGAGTCGACCTCGAGGTCCGACTTCGTCAGCTCACCCGAGGTGCGCCCCAGCCCGTAGAGGTTCGAGGCGTCGATCCCGAGGATCTCGTTGGTGTCGAGCCGGTTGAAGATGACCCGTGCGATCTTGCCGCGTTCCTCGGGGGGTCGTCCCGCCTCGCGCTCGATGAGCGACGCCACGATGACCAGTTCGTACGGGCTGCGCCCCTGGAGCGCCTCGGCGCGGTCGTAGTCGAGGGAGTCGAGCACCTCGTCGTTCCGGGTGGCCATGGTCTGGAGGACTTCCTTGGCGGTCGCCCCCTCGCCGAACTGGTACGTGTCCGGGAAGAGGAACCCCTCCCAGTTGTTGACGTCGGCCGGCTTGTACTTCGAGATGATCTCACCCGAGCCGAGTGCCTCGACGAGCTGCGCCGAGGTCACGCCGGGCACCGACTT
>CAJBIS010000395.1 GCA_903953195.1 uncultured Actinomycetes bacterium | reverse complement strand
GGACCAGGCCCAGCTCCGCCCCTCGGTGAACTCGGTGACCACGAACGGCAACGACACTCCGATGGGCGTGCGGACGCGTCCGGTGGCGTGAGCACCGAGTCGGAGGTCGGCGCACTCGACCGTCGCCACACTCGGACCCCAGTCGGCCCACCGCGAGGTGTCGACCAGCAGCTCCCAGACGATGCAGGGGTCGACCGCCATCGTCCGGCCCACTGCCACCATCGTCACGGTGCCGCTCCCTCCGTGCCCGTTGATGCAGTGCCCGTTGGTGCCGAGCCGCGTGGCGCCGGGCCGGCCGTGAAGTCCTCGGGTGCGAGCTCCGTCGTCCCGGTCAGGACGGCATCGACGATGCGTGCTGCCACGAGATCCGGAGCCAGCCCGACGGGCAGCGACGGTGCCGTGCCGGCCAGCGGTCGCTGGGCGAGCCCGGTCTCGGTGTGCGGCGGTCGGGCATCGCACACCGAGATGCCGAGCCGACGGAGTTCACGGGTCAGGGCCCGGTCGGCCGCGGTGAGGGCCGCTTTCGACGACGAGTAGGCGGCCAGGTTCGCCATCGGCTGCTCGGCGACGACGGCGCTCACGTTGACGACGAAACCGCGCGAGTCGGCCAGCAGGGGCACGAGCCGCTTGAGGAGCCACAGGGGTCCGATCACGTTGGTCAGGAAGAGTTCCTCGATGACGGCGTCGTCGGTGTCGACCAGCGAACCGAACGCCACGACGCCGGCGGCATTGATGACGCCGTCGAGCCGACCGAACTGCTCGACCGCACACGCGGACAACCGGTCGCCCGCTCGGGGGTCTCGGATGTCGAGCTCGACACACACGGCGTCCTCGACGCCCACCTGCGCCAGCCGCTCCACACGGGGCCCGGCGAGCAGCACGTGAGCCCCCTGTCCGGCCAGCTGACGGGCGATCGGGCCACCGAGTCCGCCTCCGCCGCCGATGACGGCGACGACGGCATCGGAGAGCGAGCGATCGGAGGGAGTCATCGGCCACCCTCCCGGATCCCGGCCCCGGAGCCTTCGGAGATCACCACCATGTGCGCCTCCTCGGCGACGAGTGCTGATGCTTCGAACCGAATCGCCGCGACGGATGCATCGACCGGGGCATCGACGGTGTCGGTTCCGGCGGTGCCGGCGTCGGAACCGTGGTGGAGAATGAGGTGGTGAGCGACTCCCCGCTGCCCCCACCGATCCCGGGCCAGGAGGTGCCGTGGGTCGCCGAGCACCTGCGGCACGTGTGCGCCGACGAGCCACGACGCTCGGGGCGTTTCGTCGGCACCCAGGCGGCGGCGGACGCGGCGCTCGCATCGTTCGATCCGACCGGGTACGCCCGCCGACGCAACGAGGTGCACCCCCCGGATCGGCGGGGCGCGTCGGGCCTCTCGCCGTGGATCCGACACGGCCAGCTCACGTTGCCCCGCGTCTGGGGAGCCGTGGACGGACCGGCCGCAGATCTGCGCAAGTTCCGCGACGAGCTCCGCTGGCAGGAGTTCGCACGGCATCGCTATGCCCGCCTCAGCCGTGCCGAGCGTGAACCGGGACAGACGCCACCATCGGAGGTCCGCGCAGGTGTTCCAGGTGACCCGTGGGACCGCTCCATGCGGTGCATCGAGGTGAATCTCGACGAACTCGAACGTGACGGCTGGATGGTGAACCAGACCCGGATGTGGCTCGCGTCCCAGTGGTCGGTGCGACACGGTGCCGACTGGCGTGACGGCGAACGCATCTTCTTCACGCACCTGCTCGACGGTTCCCGCGCCGCCAACCGCCTCGGATGGCAGTGGACGACCGGAGCCGGCGGTTCGAGGCCCTACGGCTTCTCGCAGTGGCAGGTTCGCCGCCGCGCTCCCGGACTCTGCGACTCCTGCGAACACCGACACGCGTGCCCGATCAGCGACTGGCCGGACGACGCACCGCAGGAGCCGGTCCGTGCGGACCCCCTGGTGCGACACGATCCCGACGTCGACCGAACCGCGGGCCCCGAGCGTCCTGAGCTCCGTTCCACACCAGATGCGGTGTGGCTGACCGCCGAGTCCATGGGTGACGACGATCCGGCGCTGACGGCCCATCCCCGACTGCCGGTCGTGTTCGTCTTCGATCTGCCGCTGCTCGACCGGCTCCGACTCTCGTCGAAGCGACTGGTGTTCCTGGTCGACCGGCTCGCCGAACTGGCACTCGAGCGAGACCTCGAGGTGCATCTGGGCGACCCGTCACGGCTACTGGCCGGACGAGCGCTCGCGACCACGTTCGCACCGGTGCCCGGTTGGCGGCGCCGGGCCCGTTCGTTGCAGCTCGCCGAGGTGTACCCGTGGCCGTGGTTGCAGCGTCCCGGAGCCGGGTCGGTGGCCAGTTTCAGTGCGTGGTCACGGCAGCGATGAACCAGGGTCCGGGGACGATCCGACCTCACGACGGACCGCGACCAGCCGGGCGACGCCCGGACCGCTCAACCGATCACCGACCTCACGTCCGGCGATCGCCAGGACCAGCACGTCGGCCGGCCCCTCGACCAGCGGTGCGCCCGCCTCGCCGTGCCTCCACGGCACGTCGGTCGCCCGCAGCTGCAGGCCGTCCACCAGTTGCGCACCATCGAGCACCGGCGCTCGGCCATGCCGAGTGAGGTTGAACCGGGTGTTCTTGGGGACGCGCCGAGCCAGGTACGCCAGCGTCACCACCAGATCGTCATCGGGGATCGCCGACGGCTCGTCGATGGCCACGGTGATGTCGGCGACGTGCACCACCAGTTCGGCGAGCACGCCCTCGGGGCGCAGGCCGGGAGGTGTGTGGTGCGCGTCGGCGGACGACCGGAGCAGCTCGAGCAGCTGGTCGTCGCTGCGGCCGGCCAGCACCGCAGCCATCAGCGAGCGCGATGAGTCGTCGAGGTTCACCCCGGCGCGCAGGTACGACCAGAGCGCATGCGTCTTCGTGACGGTGGCCATCGACACGAGGTGGGCGACGACGTCGCGCACGGACCAGCCCACGCACATCGACAGGCGGTCCCACACGTCGGGCCCCCAGCCCTCGAGCTGATCGGCGAGTCGTCGTCGCGCCTCGGCGACCCGGGGCCAGAAGTCCAGTTGATCGACCACGCTCGCCCCGTCCTCCGACCCGCCCGCCCGATCAGGCCCGAGCGGATCGAACACTACGGCGCCGCGTGCGACGTCGGGACATTCCGGTCGCAACGGGACCGAACCACCTCGCCGTGCGGCTCGCCGACCTGCACGTACGCTGCGAGCGTGGTGAGCAGCGATCCAGATGAACGCGCCGGCGCGAGTGGCCCGACGGATCGGCTGGGGGCCGGGCGGATGGCGGTGGGGCCCGAGCACGCACCGGGCTGGATGCGAGCGGCCGTCCGCGACGGCGGGGCCGAGGTCGTCGACGTCGCGGATGCCGAGGCCATCCTCTGGGCCGATCCCGACGACCCGGCCGGACTCGCGGCCGTGCTGGCCGAGCATGGACCACATCTGCGTTGGGTCCAGCTGCCGTGGGCCGGCATCGAGCCGTACGTCGAGGTGCTCGACCACGACCGCACGTGGACCTGCGGCAAAGGGGTCTACGCGGAACCGGTGGCGGAGCTGGCCCTGACGCTCACGCTGGCGGGACTCCGGGGCATTCCCGAGTACCTGCGTTCGGCTCCGTGGAGTGAGCGCGGCCAGGTCGGCACCAACCTGCGCGGCGCCGATGTCGTCGTGATCGGTGCCGGCGGGATCACCGAGTCGTTCGCCCGACTGCTCGCGCCGTTCGACGCACACCTCACCGTCGTGCGACGCCGACCCGATCCGTTCCCCGGGGCGCAGCGGACCATCGGCCTCGGCCAGCTCGACGACGTGCTCCCCACCGCCGACGCAGTCGTGCTGGCCCTCGCGCTCACCCCGTCGACGGTCGGGCTGATCGACGCCCGTCGACTGGCGCTGCTGCCGGCCCACGCCTGGCTGGTGAACGTGGCGCGCGGCGCGCACGTGGTGACCGACGACCTGGTCGACGCGCTGCGCCTCGGCCGCCTCGGCGGGGCCGCGCTCGATGTGACCGACCCGGAACCGCTGCCGGCGGATCACCCGCTGTGGACGCTCCCGAACTGCGTGCTCACGCCGCATGTCGGCAACACGCCAGCCATGGCCCGTCCGCTCCTGTCGGCGCGGATCACGGCGAACGTGCGCCGATGGTTGGACGGTGACGAGCTGATCGGCCTCGTCGACGTGGACGCCGGCTACTGAACCGAGGTCTTCCGCTTCGTCGACGAACGGGCCGTCGACGAACGGGCCGGCGGCGAGGCGTTCGGACCGAGGCGGTCCAGCACCAGCTCGAACGCCCCGATGGCATCGGCTGTGGTGAGCTCGCCGCGAGCGTGACCCAGCGAGAGCTCCGTGAGCGCACCGAACAGGGCGCGCACCAGCGCGGCGCTGACCGGCACCTCGAGCTGCCCTTCGGCCGCGAGCAGTTCCAGCGCCTGCTCCATGGAGTGCAGGCCGGCCGCACCGTCGATCTGGTGCCAGCGATCCAACCCGAGCACCGCCGGACCGTCGACGACGACGATCTGGCGGTAGTCGACGCGGTCCATGAACTCGATGCAGGCGAGCGCTCCGGCGACACTCGCGGCGCGCACCCCCTTGGGTGCGGCGGCCGTGGCCGCGCCGGTGACGGCATCGTCGAGCTCCTGCACGAG
>CAJBIS010000394.1 GCA_903953195.1 uncultured Actinomycetes bacterium | reverse complement strand
CCGACGGGTCCGAGGACGAGCACGATGCGAGCGAGATCCCGGCGACGATCAGTGCGACGGCGATGAGACGATTCATGGTGGAGGACTCCCGGTGGTGGATCGTTGGACTGGGGACGGACGTGGTGGCCGTCAGGTCGACGTCGAGACGGCCGGTTCGACCGGTGTGGATGACTGCGTTGGGCGCCGGGAAGCAGGCGACGAGGCCGCAGGCCTCACCGGGCGGAGGAACAGGACCATCGTCGGGATGACGTAGAGGAAGTAGGCGATGACCTCGAGCACGGTCATCTGCGGCGAGAAGTTGAAGATGCCCTTGAGCAGCGCGCCGTACCAACTCGTCACCTCGTACCCCTGGATGTCCCAGGCGAGATTGTTGATGCCGGGCAGCACACCCGCCTCCTGGAGGTCGTGCACGCCGTAGGCGAGGACCCCGGCGGCGATCACGATGAGCGCGGCTCCGGTGATCCTGAAGAACTTCGACAGATCCAGCCGCACCGCACCCCGGTACAACAACCAACCCAGGAACACCGCGGTCGCGATGCCGAGCACGGCGCCGATGGCCGGTCCGGCGCCGGCGCCCTGCGCCTGGAACGTCGGGTAGAGGAAGAGCGCCGTCTCCAGACCCTCGCGTCCGACCGCGAGGAGCGCCGCAGTGCCGACGGCGATGCCGCCGAGCTCGACCGCCGCCTGCATCTTCCCGTGGAGGTCGCCCTTGATGGTGTGCGCCGCCCGACGCATCCAGAACACCATCCAGGTGACGAAGCCGACGGCCACGATCGACAGCACGCCCGCAAAGGTCTCCTGGGCCTCGAAGCTCATGTTGGCCGAGGTGAAGTGGAGCAGCGCTCCGAAACCGAGGGATGCGACGACCGCCGTGGCGACACCACCCCACAGGGCGGGCAGACGGTGCTCGTGGCCGCCACGGACGAGGAACGTGATGAGGATGCTCACGACGAGCGCCGCCTCGAGACCTTCACGCAGTCCCGTCAGATAGGTCTGGAGCATTGCGCATCTCCGCCGATCGGCCAGCCACCGGGACCATTCCCTGAGGGGTGGCTACCCACTGATGTAAAGGATGCTTTACTCGCTCCGCAGCCGTCAACCCCCTGACCGGGTGACGACTCGCACACCCACGGGAACCCGGCCGATCAGCAGGGTCACGGATGCACGATGAGTTCGGACCCGGCGCCGTCCGGGAGCCGGCGGACCTCGATGCCCACATGGAGTTGCTGCTTCATCTCCTCGACGTGCGTGATGGCGCCGACCATCCGGCCCGATTCGTGGAGTTGGCGAAGCGCCTCGATCGCGTCATCGAGCGCGTTCGGGTCGAGCGTGCCGAACCCCTCGTCGACGAAGAGCGCCTCGAAGCGCTTCCCGCTCGACGCACCACCCTGACTAACCACATCGGCGAGCCCGAGGGCGAGCGACAGCGATGCCTGGAACTGTTCGCCGCCCGAGAGCGACGACGTGGCGCGGGCCCGACCCGTTGTCGCGTCGAGCACCTCGAGGTCCAGACCCGAGGCCCTCGCCTTGTTCGCCACCTGATCGCAGCGCCTCAGCGAGTAGCGACCGGCGGTCATCCGATCCAGGTGCACGTTGGCCGCGGCGGTGACACGATCGAGTTCGTTGGCGAGCACCCAGCGGCGCAGTGGGATGTGAAGTGCGCCCCCCTTCGAACACGTCGAGGTGGCGAGCTGAATCCGCTCGTGGCGTTCGCGGAGGTCGCGCGACGACTCACCGATACGATCGTGCTCGGCCAACGCCTGTCGAGCCTGCTCCGCCGCTCCCGACGCCGAGGTGACCTGTTCGTGGAGCGCATCGCGTTCGGCTGCCGTCGCCGCCTGCTCGGACTCTGACGCCTGCACGTCCGGCGCGGTCTCGGGTACCCCGAGCGACGTCAGCGTCTCGAGCGCAGCAGTGTGCTGGGTGAGCTCCTGTTGGTGTGCATCCGCCGCCCGCAGGCGATGCGACTCGTCCTCGACGCTCAGCAACACCGCTGCAGCCGCCTCGACCGTCTCGAACTCACTGCTCTCGATCGCTCGCCGGACGGCGGCGTCAGCGTTGGCCGCAGCCCCCGTGTTGTTGGTCACCGCCGCGAACCGGGCGTCGAGACCCTCGGTCAGTTCGTCGAGATCGGCCAGCGACCGGGTGTCAGCGGCGACGGACTCGGCGTCGATGCCCGCTGTCAGCGTGGCGGCGCGCTCGTGTGCCTCCCGGCGCTCGTCGAGGTCGGAACCGAGGGTCGTCAGCCTCTCGTTCAGACCGGCGAGCGTCGTGACCAGCGACTCTCGCCGAGTGGCCAGTTCGGTGCGGTCCCGCTCGAGCACGACGCGCCGATCGCGGGCCTCGATGGCCGCAGCCCGTCGATCGGTCAGGCCCTGCACACGCCGATTGAGCGCATCAACGGGGGCCGAGGCATCGTCACCGAGTTCGGCCTCGAGCTGGGCGACCTCGCGCACGAGTTCATTGCGCTCCCCCTCGGCCGCGTCGCGCCGCGTGGTCGCGCGTTCGAGCGCGGCGTCGTCCGCCTGATCACCACTGTCGGCGACCGCCGGCGACGGGTGCTCGGAGGAACCACAGACCGGGCACGGATCGCCGCCGACGAGTTCCGCGGCCAGGCGCGGTGCCTGGGTGGCGACGAACCGGCGGAACACCGCGTCGTAGTCGTCGACGGCCGCGGTCGCGCCTGCCATGGCACGTTGTGCGCGCTCGCGGCACCGATCGAGTTCCCCGCGCCGGCGAACCGCCGACTCCGCTCGCTCGATCGTCCGATCGAGCTCGTCGACATCGATCGCTCGCTCGATCACGCCCGGCAGTTCGTCGTCGATCACGGTCAGTCGATCGGTGACGGTCTGCAACTGACCAGCTGTGCCGTCGCGGTCGGCCCGGCACCGGTCGCCGGCCGTCGCTGCATCGCTGACGGCGCTGCTCGCCTCACGCTCGGCATCGAGCTTCGTGGCCAGCGCCAGCACGTGTGCTCGGCGCTCCGCCACCGCTGCGGTGACGTCGACGGCGGCCCGGAGGTCGCAGTCGACCACACCGAGGTCCCCGAGCGCGGCCCGCACGGGCTTCAGACACGCTTCGAGGGCGGCCCGGGCCGACTCGAGTTCGGCGTTCGCCTGTGCGGCGACGTCCGCCGCGTCGGTCACCGGGCGGGCTGCCGCCGATGCCAGCGCGGCCGTCCGGCCCGCGCTGACGGACTCACTCCGCGCCTCGAGTGCCACGAGCCCGTCACGAAGCTCGGCCGCCCTGGTGAACCGACCGGCGGCCTCCGTCGCCTGGGTGTGCGCCTCCGCAGCGAGCTGTGCACGTTGCGCCGCCTGCGCATGCGCCGCGGCACGCTGTTCGAGTGGCTCGGCGCACCCGTCGATCACCTCCTCGATCGCGATTCGATCGAGTTCGTCGAGCCCCTCCGCCGCGGGCAGCTCCAGCGCAACCATCACGTTCGAGGTCTGCTGCCGGGCAGTGCGCAGTTGCACGTCGATGTCGTGGTCGACGGAGGCGACCTCGGCCGAGGAGTCACGAAGACGATCCTTGAGTTCGTTGACGACGCGGTCGAAGACCTCGCCGCCGAACAACCGCCCGAGCAACTCCTCGCGCTCCCCCGAGCCGGCGAGCAGGAACTTCGTGATCTCGCCCTGCGGCAGCAGGATCACCCGCTGGAACTGCTCACCTGTCAGACCGAGGAGTTCGGTGCACGCAGGCGCCACATCTCGGATCCCGGACGCGATCGGCTCCGTCCCGTCTGCGGTGATCCGGCTCAGTAGCGCCGTCGCCCGCTGGGTGGCGCGGCCGCCGCCCCGCATGGCCGGGCGGATCCACTCCGGCTTCCGCTCGGCGACGTACCGATCTGATCCGATCTCGAACGTGAAGCGGACGTACGACTCCACATCGGGGTCCGCGTGGTGCGAGCGGACGTCGGTCGCCTCCTTGAGCGGCGTCGAGCCGTAGAGGGCGTACGTCATGGCGTCGAAGATGGTCGTCTTGCCGGTGCCGGTATCGCCCGACACGACGAAGATGCCGCGAGCCGCGAGCGCCGTGAAGTCGACGGTCACCTCACCCGGGTACGAGCCGAACGCCCGGAACTCGATACTGATCGGCTTCACGACTCGACCCGCCTCACGCAGACCTCGACCACCTCGCGGAGCAGTTCGCT
>CAJBIS010000393.1 GCA_903953195.1 uncultured Actinomycetes bacterium | reverse complement strand
CGTCGTGGTGGACGGCGACCGCTCCCACCTGCTGCCGAATCTCTGCCATCTGATGATCGACGGCGTCGATCCCGAGGCGCTGCTCTTCCTGATCGACGACGGCGGTGTGCGCGCCTCGTCGGCGTCATCGTGCGCGTCGGGTGCGGTGGAGCGTTCGCAGGTGGTCGACGCGCTCGCCGCCACGGGTGTGGCGGTCGATGGGGCCGCACTCCGGCTGTCGCTCGGGTGGGACACGACCGACGACGAGATCGACCTGGCGCTCGACGTGATCCCGGCGGCCGTCGCCCGGATCCGCGCCCACGCCGACACCGTGGACGTCCGGGGCTGACGTGCGGGTCCTGGTCGCGCTGTCCGGAGGTGTCGACTCGTCCGTTGCCGCGGCCGAGGTGCTGCGTGCCGGCCACGAGGTCGTCGGGGTCACGCTCCGACTGTGGGGTGGGGCGTCCGACAGCGGTTGTTGTTCGGTCTCCGACGTCGAGGACGCCCGGCGCGCCGCGGGGCAGCTGGGCATCGAGCACCACGTCTTCAACTACTCCGACGAGTTCGATGCCGCAGTCGTCGTGCCGTACGTCGATGCACACGCCGCCGGCCGGACGCCGAACCCCTGTATCGAGTGCAACCGTCACCTGAAGTTCGACGCGCTGCTGCGTCGGGCGGAGGTGTTGGGCTTCGACGCCCTCGCCACCGGCCACCACGCACGTGTCGTCGATGACGCCGGGGTGCACCGGGTCGCCCGTGGTGCCGACCCGGCGAAGGACCAGTCGTACGTGCTCTACACCCAGACCGACGACCAGTTGCGCCGGGTGCTGTTCCCCATCGGACATCTCACCAAGGCCCAGGTGCGCGCCGAGGCGACGGCGCTCGGACTCCGCACGGCGGACAAGGCCGAGAGTCAGGACGTGTGCTTCATCACGCGTGCGGACGGGCGCGCCGCGTTCCTGTCCGAACGGATCGAGCTGCATCCCGCGGTCGTCACCGATGTGGAGGGCCGCGAGGTGGGCCGGACCGACGCGGTGGAGCTCGTCACGATCGGACAGCGCAAGGGGCTCGCGCTGTCGGGCGCGACGGACCGGAGGTTCGTGGTCGACGTCGACGTCCCCGGTCGGACGGTCACGGTCGGAGGTGTCGACGACCTGTTGTGCGACGGGGTCGAGTTGGGGTCGGTCGTGTGGAACGGCGCCCCCGTGTCGGGTGGGGTCACGGCGCAGACGTCGGCGCACGGCGAGCCCGTCGGGGCGACCGTCGAGGCGTCCGTGATGGGTCGCACCGTGTTGCGGTGGTCGGAGCCGCGCCGTCGCGTCGCCCCGGGTCAGAGCGTCGTGGTGTACCGCGGCGATCTGGTGCTCGGCGGCGGCATCGTCGCTGAGTGACCGTCGACGGCGCTCAGACGCGCGAGACGCGGACCTGACGCTCCTCGGCGAGTCGCAGCACGGCGCCGGGTCGGCTGGTGGCGATGAGGGCGGCGCTGGTGTCCACCGCCTCGGCGACCGCCCCCCGGCGCACGGCCGGCACCAGCGACACCGGTTCGTCGAGATCGATCTGCAGCACCAGACCGGTGGCGCCCGCGGTCAGGTCGAGTGCGCTGGTGTCGGCCGGTGCGGGACCGAATCGGACGATCGCTCGGCGCGGGAACAGGATCGGCTCGGCGACGGCGAGATCGTCGACCAGTGTCATGCCGGCGGGTACGAACACGAGTGCCCGCCGGGTCAGGCGGTGCAGGGAGCGGACGGCGAACCAGGCGCCGAGCAGGCCCACGACGAGCGCGGCGCCGGCGGCGGGCAGGTTCGAGCCGAGCGCCGCGCAGGCGGCGACGACGAACGGGGCCACGGCGATCGCCCACGCCAGCTCGATCGGACCCAGCAGCAGCGGCGCAGGCGCTCGCAGCGGCATCCATCGCTCGTCGCCGTACGACGTCCCGTTGATCGCCCACTCGCCGACCGCCGAGCTGAACGGCGCGACCGCGATCAGCGCGGCGGCGACGAGGCCCGTCCAACCGAGGGGTCCCGGCGTGACGGCAGCGGCTGCGACGGCGCCCGCCACGAGGGGCACGGGCGCGAGCACGCGCAACGCGGTCAGGCCGGCCGGATGGGGGACCGCGAGCGCGATCAGGCCGACGGCCCACAACGCCCAGAGGGCGACGACGACCACCCAGGTCGCGGCCCGGTCACGGCCGGAGAGTGCGGCACCGAGCGCGTCGCCGAGGGTGACCGGCAGCGTCAGCCACACGACGCGACAGAACCAGACGAGCCCGGGTGCATCCATGTCCCACAGACTTGCGCGCCGGAGGACCCCACCGCTAGCAACGGAGCGTGATCGACCCCGTGGTGCCGCTGTTCGGACTGGCCACCACCGTGGGTCCACTGCCGTTCTCGGACCCCTCCGACGCCGTCGAGTTCGCCCTCCGGGCACACGAACGGTTCCCGACGGTGCCGGTCCTCTCGGACCCGGCGCAGGGACTGTTGGCACAGGCCGTCGACGGCCTGACCG
Organism: uncultured Actinomycetes bacterium; assembly: GCA_903953195.1. Lineage (GTDB taxonomy): Bacteria > Actinomycetota > Acidimicrobiia > Acidimicrobiales > Microtrichaceae > SXMI01. The sequence continues at coordinate 1,286 of CAJBIS010000393.1, read as the reverse complement.
GGGTCGGCGTGGCGACCGACGGCACGACGGGCCTGGTCCTCGCCGGTGGGGCGTCGGCCCTCGAGTCGGTCGACGGTGCCGCTGCGGGCGCCGACGTGAGCTCGCCCGTGTTCGGAACGTTGCACCAGATGCTCGGCGCCGTGGCCGGACTCGCCCCCGCTCCCGTGGCCCTGCGGGTCGGGGTGCTCGGACCGGTGACGCTGGCGCTCGCGCTGCGTTCCGCCGGCGTCCCGGATCCGCTCGCCCGCGAACTCGCCGCGGCGACCGTGACCGCCCGCTCGACGGCGATCGTGCGGGCCGCCCGTGCGGCCGCCCCGGCGACCCCGATGGCCGTGGTGCTCTCGGAACCGGGTCTCGTTGGATGCATCCACCCCACGTTCCCGTTCGGACGGGACCAGGTCCGGACCTCGATGCTGGACCCGGTCGTCGATGCGCTCGACGGGCTCTCGGACGACGACCAACCGGTCACGATCGGACTGCACGTCCCCGGACGCACGGACTGGGACATGTTGATCTCATCGGGGGTGTCGCTCATCTCGCTGCCCGCGGACCCGGAGGCGGCCGTGTGGTCGTCGAGCATCGGTCGCCTGATCGCCGCCGGCGGGTCCATCGCGTGGGGAGCGGTGCCGGTCGACCGGCCGCTCGGCACGAGCACCGAGTCGCTCTGGAAGCGGCTCGCGGCCTGCTGGGCCGCGCTGTCGGCCGAGGGCATCGATCCCATGGAACTGCGGCTCCACTCGTTGGTGTCGACCGTTGACGGTCTCGCGCACTTCGACGCCGCCGGCGCCGGCCGGGTCGTCGACCTGTGCACCGCGCTCTCGTCGCGGCTGCGACGTCAGAGCATGGCGGCGCGACTCTCGCTCGGGGCCTGAGCCACCGTCGGGACCGTCACAGGGGGGCGGTATTCTGCCCGACGTGGCTGGTCGATCCTCCAAGCGATCCGTGGCGTCCGGGACGCCGGTGAGCGGGCAGGCACCGGACGCCGAACTCGATCCGGCGGGCCGCGTCGACTGGCTGCGCGGTCAGATCGGGGCCCACGACCGGGCGTACTACGAGCTCGACGCGCCGAGCATCCCGGACGCCGACTACGACCTGCTCGTTCGTGAGCTGTCCTCACTCGAGGCCCAGCACCCCGATCTCATCACCCCCGACAGTCCCACCCAGCGGGTGTCCGGTTCGGCGTCGGCGCAGTTCGCGCCGGTGCAGCACCGCATCCGGATGATGAGTCTCGACAACGCCATGGACCAGGACGAGCTGCGGGCCTGGGGTGAGCGCACCGATCGACG
>CAJBIS010000392.1 GCA_903953195.1 uncultured Actinomycetes bacterium | reverse complement strand
TCCAATGCCTTTTACCGCAAGGCGCTGGCCGCTGGCGGGCAGGGTGTGTCGGTGGCCTTTGACCTGGCTACGCACCGAGGCTACGACTCGGACCATCCGCGCGTGACCGGCGATGTGGGCAAGGCCGGCGTGGCCATCGACTCGGTGGAGGACATGAAGATCCTCTTCGACGGCATCCCGCTGGACAAAGTCAGCGTGTCCATGACCATGAACGGTGCCGTGCTGCCGGTGCTGGCGGGCTACGTGGTGGCGGCCGAAGAGCAGGGCGTGGCGCAAGACCAGTTGTCCGGGACCATCCAGAACGACATCCTCAAGGAGTTCATGGTCCGCAACACCTACATCTACCCGCCGACGCCGTCGATGCGGATCATCTCCGACATCTTCGCCTTCACGTCGCAGCGCATGCCGCGGTTCAACTCGATCTCGATCTCCGGCTACCACATGCAGGAAGCGGGAGCGACGGCCGACCTGGAACTCGCCTACACGCTCGCCGACGGACTCGAGTACGTGCAGGCGGGGATCGACGCCGGACTCGACGTCGACGCGTTCGCACCGCGGCTCAGCTTCTTCTGGGCGATCGGCATGAACTTCTTCATGGAGGTCGCGAAACTCCGGGCGGCGCGGTTGCTCTGGTCACGGCTGGTGCAGGAGCGGTTCGGTCCGTCGAACCCGAAGTCGCTGTCGCTCCGGACGCACTCACAGACGTCGGGCTGGTCGCTGACGGCGCAGGACGTGTTCAACAACGTGATCCGCACCTGCGTCGAGGCGATGGCGGCGACGCAGGGTCACACGCAGAGCCTGCACACCAACTCGCTCGACGAGGCGCTGGCACTCCCCACCGACTTCTCGGCGCGCATCGCCCGGAACACCCAGCTGTTCCTGCAGCAGGAGTCGAACACCACCCGAGTGATCGACCCGTGGGGCGGCAGCTACTACGTGGAGCGACTCACCGGCGAGCTCGCGGCGAAGGCGATGGCGCACATCGCCGAGGTCGACGAGCTCGGCGGCATGGCCAAGGCGATCGAGGCCGGCATCCCGAAGCTCCGCATCGAGGAGGCCGCGGCGCGCACGCAGGCGCGCATCGACTCGGGCCGTCAGCCGGTGATCGGGGTGAACAAGTACCGGCTCGACGTGAACGAGGACGTCGAGGTGCTCAAGGTCGACAACTCGGCGGTGCGCGCCGGTCAGTTCGCGAAGCTCGAACGGCTGCGCGCCGACCGCAACGCGGACGACGTCGCCGCGGCGCTCGCGGCGCTCACCCGTTGCGCCGACTCCGGCGAGGGCAACCTGTTGGAACTCGCGGTGAACGCGGCACGCGCCAAGGCCTCGGTCGGTGAGATCAGCGATGCGCTCGAGCAGGTCTGGGGTCGGCACCGCGCTGACATCCGGTCGATCTCGGGGGTGTACCGGAGCGAACTCGGAGAACGAGGAGGGGCCGTGGACGAGGTGCGCGAACTGGTCGAGGCGTTCGAGCGCGCCGACGGGCGTCGGCCGCGGATCCTGCTGGCGAAGATGGGCCAGGACGGGCACGACCGGGGCCAGAAGGTGATCGCCTCGGCGTTCGCCGACCTGGGTTGGGACGTCGACATCGGACCGCTGTTCCAGACGCCGGAGGAGGCGGCCCGTCAGGCCGTCGAGGCCGATGTGCACGTGGTCGGCGCCTCGTCGCTCGCGGCCGGACACCTGACGCTGGTGCCGGCGCTGCGGGCCGCGCTCGCCGAACTCGGGCGGCCCGACATCATGGTCGTCGTCGGTGGCGTGATCCCGCCGCAGGACTACGACGAGCTCCGTGCCGCCGGCGCAGCGGCGATCTTCCCGCCGGGCACCGTGATCCACGCCGCGGCCGCCGACCTGCTGCGGGATCTGGGCGCGCAGCTGGGCTACGACCTGAGTTGATCCGACCGTTCGCTCACCGGTCGCCGGCGCTCAGCGCGCCGCGGCCTGTGTGCGCACGAGGTCGATCAGGTTGCCGAGCGCCAGGTTCACGTCGACGAGGTGCAGACCCCACTGCGGGGTGAGCCGACCGCCGATCTGGTCGGGCCGGGCGTCGCCGGGCGTCCAGGTGTCGGTGGCCTCGAGCCAGTCGAAGCGTTCGTTGCTGGTGCACTGTGCGCTGACGAGCCCGTCGTAGCGGACGAACGGCGTCGTCACCCCCGGCCGCGATGAGCCCGGGTAGTACGAGTCCAATGCGCCGGCGCCGCCACCGAGCGCGGCCGGGTTGGTACAGATCACCCGACCCTGTCCCGTGCGTGGCGCACCGAACAGACTGTCGTCCGGCGGCGGTGACGTGGCATCGAACGTGGCGTACGAGACGACGCATCCGGTCTGGTCCGCCGACGTGCACGGCGGGACGTTCGTGAATGCGCCGGGGGTGCCCTCGGCCGGCACGGGTCCACCGATCAGCAACGCGCTGACGAGCTGCGAGCGGACGTCCGGATCGTTGTCGATCTCCTCGGCGATGAGTCGGCGGAGGTGGCCGGCGCCCTGCGAGTGGCCGATGAGCACGACGGGTCGACCACCGTTGTCGGTGCGGAGGTACTGCTGCCAGGCGTCGCGCACGTCGCCGTAGGCCACCTCGAACGGTGCCGGCGCACCGGTCACGGTGGTGGTGGGGGCGCGCCCACCGACGCCGAGCCCGGCGATCGGCACCTGGCGGTACATCGGTGCGAACGTCCGGCACACGTCGGCGAACCGGGCGAACTGGTTGGCCACCACCATGCGTTCCTCGTCGCCGACGACGCGGTCGGAGTTGGGCGGCGGCTCCTGCGAGACGGTCGGGTACACGTAGAAGCAGTCGACCGGCGGGTCGGCGGCCGGTGTGAACGGCTCGACCTGCGTCGAACCGTCCGCATTCACGAGCGTGGTCGTCAGGTCGACGTCGCAGGCGTCGTCGGTGGTGTCGGGCCGGCACAACCAGTTCGCGGGGTCGTCGTAGGCGCTGACGGGCCCGTCGCCGGGCGGGTCGCCCGCGCCATCGGGCACCGACGAGTCGGCCGTGGTCGGCGCGGCGTCCGGTGCCGCAACCGTGGTTGGTGACGCCGTCGTCGATGACGCGGTTGTGTCCGTCGACGACGAGCACGCCGATGCGAGCAGCGCGGCGGCGAGCACGAGCGCCGCAGCCGTCAGGAGCGTGCGGCTCGTCCGGGCTCGGCGGGTGGCGTCCACCGGTGGTCGCGTCATCGGGGCTCCTCGTGGCAGGTGGTCGACGGGGGTGACGCGGATGTTAGGGCGCAGGTCGCCCGGTAGCCTGCCGGTGTGGCCCGCCTCCTGTCGCTCGACCGCTACGTCGACGGGGTGCTCGCGGGTGACCGGACGGTGCTGGCGCAGACGATCACGTTGTTGGAGAGCCGCAACCCCGAGCACCGGGATCTGGCCGGGCAGGTGCTGCAGGAGCTGCTCCCGTCGAGCGGTCAGAGCCAACGGGTGGGCATCACCGGTGTCCCCGGTGTCGGCAAGAGCACGTTCATCGATCAGCTCGGTGTGAACCTGACGGCTGCGGGTCATCGAGTGGCGGTCCTGGCGGTCGATCCGTCGAGCTCGCGGACCGGCGGCTCGATCCTCGGCGACAAGACGCGCATGGAGCGTCTGGCGGTCGACCCGGCGGCGTTCATCCGACCGTCGCCGGCCGGCGAGACGCTCGGCGGGGTCACTCGCAGCACGCGCGAGACGATGCTCGTCTGCGAGGCCGCCGGGTTCGACGTCGTGCTCGTCGAGACGGTCGGGGTCGGTCAGTCGGAGACCGTGGTCGCGGGCATGGTCGACTTCTTTCTCGTGCTGATGCTCTCGGGTGCCGGCGACGATCTGCAGGGCATCAAGAAGGGGGTGCTCGAGCTCGCCGACATGGTGGCGGTCAACAAGGCCGACGGCGACAACGTGCGCCGCGCCGAGCTGGCCGCTTCGGAGTACCGGAGCGCGCTGCACCTCATGTCGGTGGCATCGCCCACGTGGACGCCGCCGGTCCTGACCTGCTCGGCGATGGCGAACACCGGCCTCGTCGAGCTGTGGGACCAGATCGAGGTCCATCGCGACAAGCTCACGGCGACCGGCGAGCTCACGGCCCGCCGTCGCATCCAGCAGGTCGAGTGGATGTGGTCGATGCTCGACGACCGGCTCCGGCAGGACCTGCGTGCCGATCCCGGCGTCACCGAGCGGCTCGTCGAGCTCGAACTCGCCGTCGAGGACGGGTCGATCCCGGCGACGGTGGCCGTCGACGAACTCTGGGCCCGGTACCAGTCGGGCCGTGGGTAGCTCTGCCCGGTTGCCCGGCGGCGTGATGGGGGGTTCCCTGTGGAGGTGACTCGTCGCGTCCCGATCGGAGCTGTGGCGGCCACGGTGGCACTGCTCGCCACGGTGGCCGCGCTCGGCGCTGCGTGCGCGGGCACGAATCAGGAGTCCGCGAACGGCCCGGCGTCCTCGGCCGGGTCGTCGGCCACGACGGTGCCGCTTGCGCCCGGTGCCGAGGTCGCCGGTGAGACCCTGGAACGGCAGCCGGTGGATCCGGCCCTCGAGCAGCAGTTGCGTGCGGCCGTCCTGGAGTCCACGTCGACGGGGTGCGGGTTCGAGCGGCAGGGGACGGTCACGATGGTCGATCTCGACGGCACCGAGGTGGGGCTGACCAACCGTCACGTGGTCGCGGGTGCGGCGGAGGTTGCGCTGATCGGGCCGAACGGCTCGGCCGCGACGTCACCCGTGGGTGACGCGGTGCCGCAGCGGGACGCGGCCGTCGTCGACGTTCGACCGGCGGACGTCCGGGCGCTCGGCGCCACGGTGCTGGAGCCGGGCCTGGCTGCGGCGGTCGCCGACTCGGTCGTGGTGGCCGGATTCCCCGACGGGGTGTTCTCGGCCCGAACCGGACGTGTGGTCGCTCGGGAACCTCGCACCGATGCGGGCGGCGTCACCGACGTCCTGGTGATCGACGTTCCGGCGGCCGAAGGCATCTCCGGGGGCGTTGTCGTCGATGGTTCCGGCCGGGCGGT
>CAJBIS010000391.1 GCA_903953195.1 uncultured Actinomycetes bacterium | reverse complement strand
CTTCGCTCAGCGTGGAGATGCCCATGGATGGTCCTTTCGAGCCGTGTCAACCGTCAACCAACTCGCCGACGAATTCATTTCGTCCCCGGCTGAGGAGCCCGATGACGAGCGCCCTGCGGCGGGATCTGACGACGACGGGCCGATCCTAGATCAACCCACACACGCCACGGTCCCGCTCGTGAGCAGTGGCGAGACGGTCAGTGGCGAGACGGTCAGTGGCCGTGGGACTCGAGCCAGCGCTCGGCGTCGATCGCCGCCATGCAGCCGCTGCCCGCAGCGGTGATCGCCTGCCGGTACCAGTGATCCTGGACGTCACCGCAGGCGAACACCCCGTCGAGGCTCGTTCTGGACGTCCCGTCGAACGTGCGGAGGTACCCGTTGTCCTCGAGCGCCAACTGGTCGGCGAACAGGTCGGTGTTCGGGCGATGGCCGATCGCCACGAAGACGCCGGTGAACGGCTGCGTCACCACGTCGCCGCTCACCAGGTCGCGGGTCACCACGCCCTCGACCTTGTCGTCGCCGACGATGTCCTCGACGACGTTGTTCCACAGGAACGAGATCTTCTCGTTCGCCATGGCCCGGTCCTGCATGATCCGCGACGCCCGCAGTTCCTCGCGGCGGTGGATCACGGTGACCGTGCGGGCGAATCGGCTCAGGAACATGGCCTCCTCGAGCGCGGAATCGCCGCCGCCGACCACGCAGATGTCCTGGTCACGGAAGAAGAAGCCGTCGCAGGTGGCGCAGGTCGAGAGGCCGTGACCGAGCAGCCGGCGTTCCGATTCGAGGCCCAGCATCAACGAGCTGGCCCCGGTGGCGATGATCACCGATCGGGCCCGATACGTGGGTTCGCCGTCGTCGCCGCCGACCCAGACACCGAAGGGCTGCGCCGAGAGGTCGAGCCGGGTGACCTTCGCGGTCAGGATCTCCGCGCCGAACCGTGCGGCCTGGGCCCGGAACGAGCTCATGAGCTCGGGGCCCATCACGCCGTCGGGGAACCCGGGGAAGTTCTCGACCTCGGTCGTCAACATGAGCTGACCGCCCGGCTGATCGCTGGTCGACGACGGCTCGCCCTCGATGATGAGCGGGTCCAGACTCGCTCGGGCCGTGTAGATCGCTGCGGTCAGCCCGGCGGGGCCGGAGCCCACGATGATCACGTTGCGGACGTCGTCGGAGCTGTCGGCGGCGGCTGGGGCGGACGGGGATTCGGACACGGGGACCTCGTTCAGATGACTTGGGGCGGACGTGATGAGGGCGGCGGCGGACGTCGGTTCGAGTCGCCCGTCAGTCCTTGCGCTGCTTCCAGAGGACGGCGCCGATGATCAGGAAGATCACCGACATCACCACGTAGGAGACCCAGATTCCGCCGGGCAGCAACCAGTTGAAGAACCGCACCATGCCGACGATGACCATCACCAGGATCGGGAGCAGGATGATCAGCGCCACGAGCGCCAGCACGCCGGCGCGGCTGAAGTCGAGCAGCGGGCCGGTGGTCTTGGCGCGCACCTTGTCGACCGAGTCGACGATCAGGTCGGTGACCTGGTCGGTCCAGTCGGGTTCGGTGTGGTTGGCGGCGAGTCGGTCGTCGTCAGGCAGGGACATCCTGACGGAGCCTAGGCCCGATCGACCCCCGGACGCGACGACCGGTCAGCCCGGTGCCGGACGGCCGCTGGCCTCGAGTGCGGTGACCTCGACCCGATGGCGATCGCCACTGGGGTCACCGAGATTCGTGATCCACAGCAGCACGATCCGACCCGTGGCGCCGCCGGTGTCGACGGTGACCGTGCCCTGGACGTCGTCGACACGAGCTGCGGGTTCGAGCTCACCCAGGTCGATGCCTTCGATCGACTCGGCGTCGATGACGTAGATCGCTCCGCTCCACCCGTTCGCGGAACTGGCGATCCGTACCTGGTCGACCTGTGACCGTGATTCGAGCACGAGGCCGACCCCGACGCCGGTCTTCTCGCCGAAGAAGTCCGCCTGGTCGTACTGCTCCGTCGACCACGCCGTGGAACCGTTGCCATCCGCCACGTTCGACGCCTGTGCGTCGTTCTCACCGCGTGTGCCACTGCCCTGCGGGTCGAAGGTGCTGACGCGGGCGATGGGGAGCTGGCTCGGCTCGACGTCGGCGGTCGAGGGCTCGGTGCCGTTGGGCTCGACCGGCTGCTGCGTCTCGCGGAGCAGCAGCCCGGCGACGGTGAGCGCGGCGCCGACGAGGATGATCAGGAGAGCCCGAAGCAGCCAGCTCCGCTCGGAACGGCTGAACGACGTCTCGTCGTCGTACGGATCGAGCTCGGGTTCGTAGCCCACCGGTGGTCCGGCGACGACGGCGTGCCCGCCCATCAGTGCGGCCCGGAAGTCCGCCGCCGTGGCGAACCGGTCATCGGGTTCGAGCGCGAGCGCCACCATCAGCACGTTCGCGAGGTGCGGTGGCACATCGGCCCGAACCTGTCGGGGATCCAGCGGTGGCGTGTGCAGGCGGGCCAGCGCGACCGCCGCGGTGCTGTCGCCACTGAAGGGGATCCTGCCGGTGACGCACTCGTAGAGCAGGACCCCGAGCGAGTACAGGTCGGATCGGCCGTCGAGTTCGTCACCGCGGAGTTGTTCGGGGGAGAGGTACGACGCCGTGCCGATCAGCGACCCCTCCTGGGTGAGTTCGGTCTGACCGTCGGCCTTGGCGATGCCGAAGTCGGCGATCTTCACCCGGCCGTCGGAGCACAACAACACGTTCGACGGCTTGATGTCCCGGTGCACGAGACCGGCGCGATGGGCGGCCTCGATCGCGTCGAGCAGTCGCAGTCCGATCCGCTCGGTGGTCTCGGCGTCGAGCACGTGGCGTTCGTCGAGGAGGTCCCGCAGTGTCGTGGCGTCGAGCAACTCCATCACGATCGCCTCGTGGCCCTGATCGCTGCAGGTGTCGAACACACCGACGATGCCCGGATCGTTGAGCTTGGCTGCGGCGATCGCCTCCTGCCGGAACCGCTGGACGTACACCGCGTCGCTCGTGAGGTGCGGGTGCAGGAGCTTCACGGCCACGCGCCGCCCGAGGACGCTGTCGGTCGCCTCCCACACCTGGGCCATGCCGCCGGAACCGATCAGTCGGTCCAGCCGGTACCGGCCGGCCAGCACCAGCCCGGCGAGGCCGGCGCTCGTCGATGCGATCGGAACCCCCGGTGTCCCGGCTCGTGTCTCGTCCACCGTCGTCGACGCTACCGCCGTGGACCGGGGGTCGCGGCGGCGCCTCGACCGGTTCGCGTGGCCGTCAGGTCCGGCCCGACTCCCCGGAACCGTCCGGCGCGTCGTCCCCGCCCGGGTCCTGCTCGATCTGGTCGAGTTCGGTGCGGTCGTGCTCACCGTCCGGAGGGTGACCGACCTGACTGGTGGGGTGGGCGCCGGCCCGCCGCGCCGATCGACGGTTGCGCCGACGCACCGTGGCGAGCCACCACCACCCGAGCACCAGCAACGAGATGACCGACAGCGCGGCACCGACACCGGAGATCGTCGACGACGTCACCGGGATCTGGACCGAGCCCACGCCGACGGTGGCGTCCGGCGACGTGACGTCGATCCGCACGATCGAGTCACCGGGAGCGCGGGACGTCACCCGCAGATCGACGAGGTTCTCGCCGGGATCGAGGCGGATCGTTCGTTCGTCGCCGTCGGGGAAATCGAGCCGACTGCTGCGGAGCCGCAGGAGCACCTCGACGGGGTAGCTCAGGCTGTTCCGGAAGCGGAGCGGGATCGTGGCGTCCTGACTGGTGAGCACGACCTTTCGATCCGATGGCAGTTCGATGTTGGCCAACAGGCGCGCGCTGTCAGCCTCGATGAACCCGTGTGCGGCGTCGCGAGCGGCTGGGTCGAGGTCTCGCGCCATGCTCTGCGCATTCAGGAGGTCCCAGGACTGCAGTGCCGGCTCGCCGAATCCGGTGATGCTGCGCACCCCGACGATCGTCGTGCGGCTGGAACGGAACCCGTCGATCGCCGCCCGGGGGTCGTCCGGCGTGCGGGGCTGGAGCGTCGCGGTGATCGGTTCGCCGTCGACGTCGGAGGCCGGTGGTGGTGTGGCCCGAGGGTCGGCACGCAACGGGCCGTCGCCCGTCAGACCGGGGACGAGGGCCCGAACGACGGCGGGATCGACCTGCGGCGGCACGACGATCGCCGCCTGCGGTCCGGGGAACGCCTCGGCACCCTCGTCGAGCGCGGCGAACCAGGACGCTGTCAGTTCGGTGAGCACACGGTTCGCGGCCGTGCCCGGATCCTGTTTCGGGTCGATCAGTCGGAGCGTGAGCGCCGGGTCATCGGCGACGACGGTCAGGCTCGAGCCCTCGTCCCCGACCGTCGGGCGGTCGCCGGTGGCGGACAGCGTCATCGTCCGGCTGCGGGCGGTTGCCGGTGTCGTGCCCTCGGGGAGCTCGAGTCGCTCGACGGGGAGGATGACGCGGCTGGTGCCGAGCGCCTCGAGCACGGGGAGCGACTCGGGTGTGATCGTGTCGTCGAGCAGCCAGGTCGAGGTCACCGGGGCGGTCGCGGTCAGATCGCTCAGCACCGCCGAGCCGATCGTGAGTTCGTCGTTGAGCACATCGAGCGCGTTGGCCTCGATGAGTCCGCCGACGTCCACGTTCACGTCCGGACGGCGGACCGCCGCGCCGCGGAGTCGAGGACTGCGCAGCGCGTCGATGAGTCCGCTGCCACCGGTCTCGCTCCCCACGGCACCGGTCAGCGTGTTCGGTCGCAGGCCGAGTGTCAGCGGCGCCTCGGGCACGGCCTCGAGCAGCTTCGTGAGCTCGGCCACACTGACCAGGGTGTCGGCCTGCAGCGCCGGGGCGCCGGTGGGGCTCAACGTGGGAGGGCTGTCGAGCGGGACCACCAGTGACACCGCCATCGTCGCCGGGCGGCCGTCGGACCCGGTCGTCGGCGTCGCCGGCAACCGGTTCAGGAACACGGTCGATGACCAGAGCCGGGTACCACCTGCGGTGACGAGTTCGAGACTCACGGGGTGGATGCCCTCACGGGGAACGAGCAGGCGCTGCGGGTCGCCCGGCCCGGATCGGATGGGGAGTGAGAGCCGCCAGCCGGCTGCCGGGTCGCCGAACAGCGGCGCCGGCACCTCGATCGGTCCCCGGACCGCGCCTCCGGGCGAACCGCCCTCGGCGACGCGTCCGACGGCGGCGCGGAGCCCACTGGCGCCGAGCGGTTGATGGATCGTGACGCGGACGACCGCGTCCGCAGGGATGCCGGTCGTCGGTGCGAAGCGAACCTCGAACGTCCCGTCGGGCGCCACCGAGGGGGACACGAACTCGACGGACAACACATCGGCTGGCGCGGCCGGGGACTGGCGATCCGTCGGGCGGCCGGCCGGTGATGCTGCGGCGCGGCTGCCCCCGGCGGCGGTGGTCAGGACCACCAGAGCGAGCGCGACGGCCGCGCCTCGTCGACGGCTCACGAGCTGATCACGTGACCTGCCGGCTCAGCACCACGAGGTCGCTCGGGGTGAGCTGGAAGCCGAGTCGTTCGTAGAGCGCGAGCGCCCGGTGGTTGTCCTGCTGGGTGTTGACGAGCAGGCGACGGCACCGGTGTCGAGCGGCCCAGCGCAGCGCGTCGCCGATGAGGGCGCCGGCGATGCCGCGGCCGCTGTGCGACGGGTCGGTTGCGAGCCGCTGGAGGAAGGCCTGTGCGCCGCTCCGGCCGGTGATGGCATAGGCGACGACACCCTCGGCGTCGGCGACTCGGAAGCGTCGGGCGGGCGTGGCCGTCTCGGCGTCGTCCATCGCGTCCCGGTCGAGTCGCCAGAACTCGGGGAAGGCGCGGTGGTCGACCTCGAGTGCGGCGTCACGATCGGACCGTCGGGCCCGGCGGAGGCGGACCCCGGCGGGCGGGCGTGACCAGTTGGCGTCCGCGGCGCGCTCGCGCAGCGGATGGGCGAGGACGCGCAGTCGGTCGAACTCCTCGAAACCGTGCCGGAGGAACGGGCCGGCCTCATCGGGGTGCAGTGCCGACGTGATGATCGACCGGTAGCCGCCCCGAGCGATCCGTTCGATGCACGCACCGAGTCCGGCGTCGGTCGGGCGCGGGGACTCCGGCGGCAGCGACAGGTACGCGATGGCGTGGTCGGCGTGCCAGGGACCGATTCGGAAGCGGTCCCGTCCCACGATCAGCGTCTGTCGGGCGTTCACGGTGCGATGCATGGAGAGGGTCGATGGTGCCGACGGCACCGAGGGAGAGCGTACGGGAACCGGGGTGGCGGAACCGATCTCGTCGACGGCTCGTTCGTCCGGTCCGATGGCCCGGTTCGCGGTGCATCGCTCGGTGCGGCCCGTCGACACCCCGGTACGCTGAGATGGTGACGGTGCTGTTCTACGCGGACGATCGGTTCGCCGGGCACGACACCGGGCCCTACCACCCGGAGCGACCGGAACGTCTGGTGGCGGTCCGGGCCGGACTCGACGAGTACGGGCTGTCCGACGCGGTGCGCTGGGTCGAACCCCGCCCCGCGACGGACGACGAGTTGCACCGGGTGCACCCTGCGGCCTTCGTCGAGGGCATCGAGCGGTTCTGCGGCTCCGGGCGGGTCCACCTCGACGACGACACGATCGTCTGTCCGGTGTCGGCCGACCTCGCCCGGCTGGCGTCGGGCTCCGGGATCGACGCCGTCGAGCGGCTGCGCGCCGGCGAGGCCAGCGCTGCGTTCCTGCCGGTCCGGCCGCCGGGACACCACGCCACGGCGACCCGGGCGATGGGGTTCTGTCTCTACAACCATGTCGCGGTGGCAGCCGCCCACCTGGTGGCCGCGGGCGAACGTGTGGCGATCGTCGACGTCGACGCGCATCACGGCAACGGCACCCAGGACATCTTCGCCGAGTCGCCCGAGGTGCTCTACGTGTCGTGGCACCAGTCGCCCATGTACCCGGGATCGGGGGCCGTCACCGAGATCGGCGACGGCCCCGGTCGATGGACGACGCTCAACCTTCCGATGCCCGCGGGTGCGACCGGGGACCACTACCGGCGTGGGCTCGACGAGGTGGTGGCGCCGGCGATCGCCGAGCACCGAGCCGACTGGCTGTTGATCTCCGCCGGGTTCGACGCACACCGGCGTGATCCGCTCACCGATCTCGGACTGACCTCGGGAGACTTCGCCGACATCACCGCTGAGCTCTGCGAGCTGGTGCCGTCGCAACGGGTCGCCGTGTTCCTGGAGGGCGGCTACGACCTCGAGGCGGTCAGCGACTCCTCGGCAGCGACCGTGGCGGCACTGCTCGGCGAGCGGCTCCACCCGGAGCCGCCGTCCTCGGGCGGCCCGGGAGCGGAATCGGTCGCTGCGGCGCTGACAGTACGCTCGCAACGTGATGCCTGACCGCGTGCGCGGCCTCCTCGACACGGTG
>CAJBIS010000390.1 GCA_903953195.1 uncultured Actinomycetes bacterium | reverse complement strand
GGGCCGAACACGAACCTCGGTCACAACTCGATCCTGTTCATGATCGAGCAGCAGGTGAACTACATCACGCAGCTGCTCGAGTCGACGCTCGCCGCCGGCACGCCGGTGGCGGACGTGCGTGCCACGGCCGCCGACCGCTTCGACGCCGCCGTGCAGGCCGCGGCGGCCGGCACGGTGTGGGCCGCCGACTGCCACAGCTGGTACAAGACCGACGACGGGCGGATCACCAACAACTGGACCGATCACACCACGGCGTACCGCAAGCTGCTGGCCCGCCCGGATCTGGACGACTGGGAGCTGCGGACCGCCTGATCGAGGTGGGTGGTCCGGGCTCGTTCAGTCGAGGCCGAGGGACTCGATGAACGCGTCGAGATCGGACCGGTCGCGTGTCCGTCGCATGGGTGGCAGCAGGTCGAGGATCCGCTTCCGGTAGCCGGCCTCGGCCAGGCGGGGGTCGAGCACCGCGACGACGCCGCGATCGGTCGCCGTCCGGATCAGGCGCCCGACGCCCTGCGCGAGCTGCATGCCGGCGGCCGGGACGGAGACCTCGGCGAAGGCCCGGGCGTCGCCGACGGCCTCACACCGGGCCTCGACGATCGGATCCGTCGGTACGGGGAACGGAATCTTGTCGATGACCACCGCCGAACAGGTGGTGCCCGGCGACGAGATGCCCGTCCAGAAGCTGGCGGTCGCGAACAGCGATGCGTGTTCGTCGTCGAGGAACTCAGCCTGGAGGGCGCGGGTGGGGGCGTCGCCCTGGGCGAGGATCCGGTGGTCGGGGAGGCGGTCGCGGACCTCGGCGACGGTGCGGCGCAGCATGCGGTGCGACGTGAACAGTGCGAGGGTGCGCCCGCCGGCGAGTTCGACGACGTGGGTGAGCTCGTCCACCACGGCGTCGGGCCACGCGTCGGCGCTCGGGCGCGGCAGGCGCGGCACGTACAGCAGCCCGTTGGTGCGGAAGTCGAACGGCGTGTCGATCGCGACGAACCGGGCATCGAGGCCGAGGCGGCCGGCGGTACCCGGATCGAGGGTGGCGGAACACATGACGACCGTCGGCGTGTCCGCACCCGGGGCGTCGAAGGAACCACCGTCACCGTCACCGTCACCGTCACCGTCGCTGGAGCGCTCGCTCACGCCGAGTCCGGCGGTGTCGTCGTCGGGCGGGTCGACCTCCCACGCCGTGGCGCGGAGCGCATCCGCGATGTCGATGCGCGTCAACTGGAGTTGCAGTCGCCCGGTGCCGGTCTCGCTGATCCACCGGACCTGACCGGGGCTGAGCCGCCCGATGACGGCGTCGAGATCGTCGCTGAGCGACTCGGCGGTCCGGGCGGCGCGCTCGAGCTGGTGTCGTGCCGTGGCCCGGGACGACTCGCGTGCCGCCTTCGCCACATCGAGGAGCGCGTTCGTGGCGGTGTCGACGGCGATGCGCGCATCAGCGAGTGCGTTGGCGAGCTCCTCGGGGAGGTCCCCGCGGAGCCGACCGGACCGGTGCTCGGCGTTGGCGTCCGCATGTGCGTCACGCAGCGCGGCGTCGAGCTCGTCGGCGGCCGCCTCGAGCCCACCTGCGCCACCGGGCGACTCGGCGACGTTGCGCAGGAACGTGCGGGCCAGCGCCCGCAGGCGGCCGGGACCCACCGACACCCCGAGGGCGCCGACCATCGCGTCCTCGAACTCGTGGGCCTCGTCGATCACCAGGATGTCGTGGTCGCCGAGGAGCATCCGTCCGGCCTGCAGGTGGGCGGCGTACAGGTGGGCGTTGACCACCACCACATCAGCGGCGCCCGCACGTTCGCGGGCCTGTTCCGAGAAGCAGTCGTTCGCGTGGTCGCAGCGGCTGGCACCCGGGCACTCGCCGGCACCCACCGAGACCGCGGCCCACGCCTCGTCGGACGGCTCGACATCGAGCTCGGCGCGCTCGCCGGTCGGCGACGTGGCGGCCCAGCCGACCAGCTCCTCGAGCTCGGCGGCGAGCGGGCCGGTGCGCAGCGACGGTCCCGCGTCGCCGAGGTCGAGTTCGTCCCGGGCGCCACCGAGACGCACGACGGTCTCGGCGACAGCGGCCTGACACACGTAGTTGTTGCGGCCCTTGAGCACCTCGAACGTGAACCCGCCGTCGAGCAGACCGCTGAGGAACGGCAGGTCGACGCGGCCCAGTTGGTCCTGCAGCGCGCGCGACGACGTGACCACCACGGTGCGCTCGCCCCGTTCCGCTGCGGCGATCACCGGCAGCAGGTAGGCGATCGACTTGCCGACGCCGGTCGGACCCTGCACGGCGAGATGCTCGCCGGTGCGCACGGCGACCTCGACGGCGGCGACCATGTCGCGCTGCTGGGGGCGGTCCTCGCCGTCGGGGAGCGCCGCGACGATGCGGTCGAGCAGGTCGAGCGGGTCGACGCCGCGGCTCACAGCGTCGCGGGCAGCATGGCCTCCACGAGCGACGGTCCCTCGGTCGCCAGCGCGGCCTCGAGCTGTGTCGTGAACTCCTCGGCGGTCGTGGCCCGGGTGGCGGGCACGCCCATGCCGTTGGCGAGCGACACGAAGTCCAGACCCGGGATGTCGAGCATCTCCTTGGCCCGCGGGCCGGCGGCCCCGGCGCCGACACGGTCGAGCTCCATGTTCAACACCGCGTACGACCCGTTGTTGAGGATCACGGTGGTGACGTCGAGCCCCTCGCGGGCCTGCGTCCACAGCGCCTGTGCGGTGTACATGGCGCTGCCGTCGGCCTCGAAACTGAGCACCTTGCGGTCCGGGACGGCGATGGCGGCGCCGGTGGCGGCGGGGAGGCCGTAGCCGATCGAGCCGCCGGTGAGGCACAGCCAGTCGTGGCGGGGGGCGCCGGCGGTGAGCCCGGAGGCGAACAGGCCGGCGGTGTTGCCCTCGTCGACGACGACGACGCCCTCGGGCAGGGTGGCGCCGAGCGCCAGCGCCACGGTCTCGGCCGTGAGTTCGCCGTGTGGCCGGTCCGGGCGGGCGAGCGACGCCGTCTCGGGTGCTGCGGTGATGTCGAGCGCCGCGAGCAGCGACTGCAGTGCGCCCGCGGCGTCCTCGTCGGGGGCGGCGAGCGTGTGGACGGTGCATCCCTCGGGGACCAGGTCCGAGGCCTTCTCCGGGTACGCGAAGAACGACACGGGCGACGCGGCGTCGACGAGGATCAGGTGGTCGAGCCCGTCGAGCTGCATCTGGGCGAACTCGGCGAGGTAGGCGATGCGCTCGACCGGCGGCAGCCCGGCGCCACGTTCGATGCGGGTGGGGAACGTCTCGGCGAGCAGCTTCGCGCCGGTCCCGGCGGCCAGGCTCGCCGCGGCGCGCAGTGGCGCCTCGAGCAGGGTGGTGCCGCCGAGCAGGATGCCGGTG
>CAJBIS010000389.1 GCA_903953195.1 uncultured Actinomycetes bacterium | reverse complement strand
TGCTCACCGTGCACTTCGCGCTGGGGTTCGTCGGGTTCCTCGCCATGGTGGCGTCCGCCATCCTCATCGAGGCGAACGCCCGTCGCATGGGCAAGGCGGGCATCAACGAGGCCACCCGGGCGCTCCGCTCGAACGGAATCCGCTCCTACTTCAACAACGCCGGCGACAAGGCCCGCGAGCGGTTCCGTCAGGACGACGAGGACTGACCGTCCCGTCAGCGCAACCGGAGCAGCACCCGGTCACGCCGCCCGAGCCCCACTGAGGCCGCCGTGCTGATCTGGCGTGCGAGTTCGTCGGCGAGCTCGATGTCGTGCTCGCCCATCGACCCGGGACCGAATCGGCGACGGGTCTCGAGTCCGGCGAGCGTCCGGACGTCGAACGCCACGGCACCGGGGTCGTCCAACTCCAGGTCGTCGATCACCCCGGCGACGCGGTCCGCGAACTCGATCGGCGTCTCGGTGGCCGATGACGACACGCCGAGCGCTCGGAACACGTCGACGGTGTCGTCCCAGGCGACACCGATGGCACCGATCGTCGGATCCGTCCGGTGGCGCCGTCGCCGCAGGAGTCGCCGCACGACCGGCACGGCGGCGGCGAGGCCGGCGAGCAGCAGCACCACCGTGGCGAGCGGCCACCACGACGTCACGCCGCCGCCGGTGGTTGCGGGCGCGGGCGGTGCGGTCGTGGCCGTTGCGGACGCATCGACCTCGCTGGGCAGATCCGGCGCGGCGGCCGACGGCGTGGTGGTGGTCGGCGTGGTGGTCGACGTCGTCGATGCCGCCTGTTCGGGTGGCGGCGGGGCCTGTGCCGCCTCGACCCCGGTGTAGCCGGCGGCCTGTGGGTTCCCGCGCCCGGGGGTCGGCTCGAACGCCACCCACCCGGCGGAACCCAGGTCGACCTCCGGCCAGGCGTGGGCGTGGCGGCCCCGAACCACGAACGTTCCGTCGTCGAGCTGGTCGCCCGGGGTGAAGCCGACGGCCACCCGTGCGGGGATCCCGAGTGACCGGGCCATCAGCGCGAACGTCGACGCGAACTGCTGGCAGAAGCCGCGGCGGTCGCGGAGGAACGCGGACACGGGGTCGGCCTCGCTCCGGTAGTCGACCGAGGTGTCGTAGGTGAACTCGTTGCGGAACCAGTCCTGCAGCGCCCGGGCCGCAGCGAAGGGCGTGGTGGCGCCGGCATCGGCGGCGACCCGTTCGGCGGTCGTGCGGATCTCGTCGCTGACTCCGGTCGCCGCCACCGTGTCGGGATCGACGTCGGTTCGATCGCCCGAGCTGGCCTGCTCGAGTTCGTTGACGCCGAGCACCTGCAGCGTGGACTGGACCCGGTACGCCGTGCCGGCGGTCATCGAGTCGTTGCGCACGATCAGCGATGCCGAGCTGGCGTCGTACCCGATGTCGAGGCGGCTCTCGACCGCTGCGGGCTCGAACGCCGCCGGCAGCCACAGCCCACCGAGGCCCTCGATGCGGAAGTCCTGCTCCAGCGCTGCGCCGGAGGACGGGTCGGGCGCGTCACCCAGTCGGCCCTCGGCGTCGCGGTACGTCCCACGCGATGTCCAGATGGAGCGCTGCGCGTCGTAGGCCTCGAGCGCGGTCAGGCGCCAGTAGGACGGCGTGGCCGCGCGCACCGTGAAGACGACCTGGTCGCTGCGTTCACCGAGCAGCGACGTCACCCCCACGAACGGGCTGACGACGGTACGGGGCGCTTCGCTGCGGCCGAGTCGTCGCAGGTCGACGAGCGCCTGGTCGTCGCCGGGGACGAGCGGACCGATCACGATGCCGACGAGCACGGCGAACGCGGCGAAGACCGTGGCGCCGAGCGCGATCGAACGGACGCCGCGGCCGACGTCACCGCGGATCCATCGCTCCCCGCTGCTCTGCCAGGCTCGTTGCGTCACGGCGAACACGCCGAGTCCGGCGGCGAACGCGAGCACCGCGGTGATGCGGCCGGCGCCGCGGGCCAGGATCCCGCTCGCGGCGACGGCGGCGGCGTACGGGATCACGGCCTGCACCGGCGCCGAGTACCGGAGCGCACTCATGTCGGCGAAGCTGCCGAACAGCCACAGCACCGCGGCGATGCCGATCAGGAAGCCGTCCTGCGCCGGCACGGGAGCGATCTGGTCGCTGAACCCCCCGAAGGCACTGCGGACCTGATCGGCGAACGCGCTCGCAGTGGACGGCGTCGGCACGCCGAACCACGTCGTCGCCGGAGCGAACCGCCACGCGAGCACGAGGACGCCGATCGCCAACGACGCGGCGATCGACGCGCCGACGGGAACCCGGAGGCGGCGCAGGAGGACGGCGACGCCCCACGAACCCAGCACCGGCACGGCGAGTGTCGCGAGGAAGTCCCAGCCGATGAACAGGCGGGTGAAGGTGGCGACCGTACCGAAGGCCAGCGCCAGCAGGCCGAACTCGGCGGCGACGAGTGCCACGGTGCGAGTCCGCTCGTCGGCGGTGCGGCGATCGCCCACGGTCGGACCGGTGCTCACGGCGTCACCTGGAGCGGGGCTCGGAGCTCGGCCGTGCCCCGGCGCCACGCCTCGCTGAGTTCGGTGGCGGATGTCCAGTGCACGAGCGCCGGCGGATCGGTGTCTGCCGATGGTGCCACCGTCCCGGTCGCCACGATCACCCGGAGCTCCCATCGTCGGGTGGCGTCGGCGAGTCCGGCGTGCGCCACCGTGTCGAGCGTGCCGGTGCACACGACGATCCGGCCTGCGGCCGTCGGGGCCAGCGTCGTCATCGTCGCTGCCATCGAACCGTCGGCGCTCACGGTCACCGCGGCCAACCGGTCGAGCAGGTCCGACTCGTTCGACTCCGCCGACACCATCTGCGAGTCGACGCCGTCGGTGCTGACGAGCCGGATCAGTTCGCCGGTGCGCGCCGCGAGCTCGACGACGCTCGCCGCGGCGGCGACGGCCCGCTCGAAACTCGGTGCGTCATGGGCCTGTCGCCGGGTGTCCAGCACGACCGTGGTCCGCCGTTGCCACGGCTGGTCGTACTGCTGGACGACCAACCGGCCGGTGCGGGCCGTGGACCGCCAGTGGATGCGGCGGATGTCGTCGCCCGGTTCGTAGGCCCGGAGCGACGCGAACTCCTCGTCGCTGCTCGACCGACTGATCGTGGCGGACGTGCCGTCGTCGGGTTCGTCGCCGAGGGTCGACGGCAGCGGGTCGAGCGGCCAGGTGCGCGGCAGCACGACCAGCGCGGCGCGTGACGGCAGCACGATGCGTGACGACGCCAGCGCGAACGGGTCCTCGACCTCGACCTCGAGCGGCCCGACGGTGTGGATGCCCCTGGTCCGGCCGGGGTAGCGGTAGCCCGCCTCACGGGTGGCGCCGGACGGGATCGGTGCGACGGACAGGCGCACGGTGCCGTTGCGGTGGTCCGCCCCGCCGTGGCCGACGACGTCGCCGAGGTGCAGGACCGCGGTCCCTCGGGACGCGGTGTTGCGGAAGCGCAGCAGCACCCGTGCCTCCTCGCCGACGCGGATGCGCGCTGGTCGGACTCCTCGTTGCACCTCGAGGCGCACCGGGGCGACCCGCACCCACAGCAGCGCGCCGAGCAGCGCGAGGGCTCCGGTGACGGCGAGGATCGTGAGCTCGGGCTGTCCGAGGATCCACCCGGTGATGCCGACGACGATCGACGTGGCGAGCAGCAGGAGTCCGTTGCGGCTGGGCCGGCGGACGGGGCGGGCGGGCGCGCCTAGCGCCACGACGACGAACCGGGGACCGGGGTCGTCCGCAGGAGCTCGCGCACCGCGTCCTCGGCGGACCCGCCGCGCAGCCGGGCATCGGGCCCGACCACGACGCGGTGGGCGAGCACCGGGACGCCGAGCAGCTTCACGTCGTCCGGCGTCACGTAGTCACGCCCCGAGGCTGCGGCGAGCACCCGGGCGGCGCGCAGGAGGCCGAGCGACGAACGCGGCGACATGCCGAGCGCGAACAGTCCGGTGGTGCGGCTCCGGTCGGCCAGGTCGACCACGTACGCGGCCAGCTCGGGGGCGACGTGGGTGCGGCGGGCGTGCTGGGCCATGGCGACCACATCGGCGCCGCTCGCGACCGGCTGCAGCTGGTCGAGCCGCTCGTCGTGGTCGGTCTCCTGCAACAGCGCGAGCTCCTGGGCGCGGTCCGGGTAGCCGACCGACAGTCGCATCATGAATCGGTCGAGCTGCGACTCGGGGAGCGGGAACGTGCCGTGGTGCTCGAGCGGGTTCTGCGTGGCGACCACCATGAACGGCCGGGCCAGGTCGTAGGTGGTGCCGTCGACGGTCACCTGGTCCTCGGCCATCGCCTCGAGCAGCGCCGACTGCGTCTTCGGCGACGCCCGGTTGATCTCGTCGCCGAGCAGCACGTTGGCGAACACCGGGCCGGGCCGGAACTCGAACGTGGCGAGCTGCTGATTCCACACCGACGAACCGAGCACGTCAGAGGGCAGCAGGTCCGGGGTGAACTGCACCCGACCGAACTGGGCTCGTACCGAGCGGGCCAGCGCCTTGGCGAGACTCGTCTTGCCAACGCCGGGGACGTCCTCGAGGAGCAGGTGGCCGTCGGCGAGCAGGCAGATGACCGACAGGCGGATCACGTCATCCTTGCCGTGGACGACGCGGGCGATGTTGGCGCAGATGGCGTCGAACGCGGTGGCGAACGTCCGCACCTGCCCGGATTCCGTGGTGCTCACCCCGTGAGTCTGCCATCACCCGGTCCGCCGCCACCGCAGGTCCGGATAGTTTCCGCACATGGCTGAGGTGCTGGCACTCGACATCGGAGGGACGAAGCTCGCGGCCGCGGTCGTCGCCGACGACGGCACGATCCTCGCCTCGGATCGGCGGGCCACCGCCGGCGACGACGCCGAGGCCCTGTTCGCTGCCGCGGTCGACCTGGTTGTCGGCGTCCGAGATGTCGCCGGCCGACCGGTCGTGGCCCTCGGTGTGGGGTGTGGCGGCCCGATGCGACGGGGCGGTGCCACCGTGTCGCCGCTCAACATCGGGCAGTGGCGCGAGTTCCCGTTGCGCGACCGGCTCGTCGACGCGTTCGGGCTGCCGACGTTCGTCGACAACGACGCGAAGGCGCTGGCACTCGGCGAGGGACGTTGGGGCGCCGCGGTCGGCGTGTCGGACTACGTGGGCATGGTCGTCTCGACGGGCGTCGGCGGCGGCATCGTGCTCGACGGGCGGCTGCTCGACGGCGCCGACGGCAACGCCGGGCACGTCGGCCACCTGATCGTCGAACCGCTCGGTCGGGCGTGCGTGTGCGGGTCGCGGGGCTGCCTCGAGGCCGAGGCGTCGGGCACGGCCATCGCGGCGATCACCGGCCGACCGGCGGCCGAGGCGCCGTACGAGGTGCGCGTGCGCACCGGCCGGCTCGTCGGGCGGGCCGTCGGTTCGCTGGCCCAGACGCTCGACCTGCAGCTCGCCGTGGTGGCCGGTTCGGTGGCGCTCGGGTTCGGGGACGTGTTCTTCGACGCCGCCCAGGATGAACTCGACCGGGTGGCGCGACTCGCGTTCGCCCGGGGCGCCCGCATCGTCGGGCCCGGCTGCGGCGACGGAGACGCCGGCCCGCTGCTCGGTGCCGCAGCCGTCGCGTGGCGTGGTGTGCAGGGGTAGCGTGGCCTCGTGAGCGGCGTCGGTGCGAGCGAACGGCGGGCGGTGCTCCGCCGCCCCGATCTGTGGGCCACGGCCATTCGACAGGCGTTCCGGCTGGCCCCCCGGGGATGGTGGCGCCGGCCGCCCTTCCTGCCGCTGCCGGCGGGCTCGTACCTGCGGTTCCGCATGGTCACGGCGTACGGGGGCGACGGCGAACCCGGCCATGAACAGGGCGATGGCGACATCGACCGCGCCGGCGACCTGATCACGTACCTCGAGTGGTGTCGGGCCTGGCCGCATCTGGCCCACCGGGCCGACACTGCGTCGCCGTCATCGTGAGCGGGCCACCGGACGAGATCGAACTCTTCCGCGTGCGGGTCCCGCTGCGGACCGCGCACCGCTCGGCACATGTGCAGCAGGCGGAGCGTGACTCGGTGCTGGTGCGGGTGCGGACGAGCGACGGGCTCGGCTGGGGCGAGTGTCCGACGCTCAGCGAACCCGGGTACGCCACCGAGACCACGGACGAGGCGTGGGCCGCGCTGCGCGACGTGCTCGTCCCGGCGCTGCTCGAGGGTCGACCGCTCGACGACGTGGCGGTCAGCGACGTGACCGACGCGCATCCGGCATCGGTGGGTGCGCTGCGCGACGCCGTGCTCGACGAGCGACTGCGGCACGCCGGTCGCAGCCTCCGCGTCGAGCTCGGGGCCGCCGAGACCGTCGCCATGTGCGGGGTTGTCGCCGCCGCCGGCGACACGCCGTCGCGGGCGGCCGCCGCGGCGCTCGAACTCGCCGAGTCGGGTGTGGCGATGGTGAAGGTGAAGATCACCCCGGGTCACGACCTCGAGGTGATCGACGCCGTCCGACGCGCCGTCGACGGCCTGCCCGTCGCCGCC
>CAJBIS010000388.1 GCA_903953195.1 uncultured Actinomycetes bacterium | reverse complement strand
TTGGCAGGTGGCGAGACGTACTCGATCCAGGTGACCGGAACGAACGGCAACTGCACCATCCCGTCCGGCACTTCGGGTGTCGTGATGAACGTGACGATCGTCGGACCCGGTGCCAACGGGTTCCTCACCGTGTTCCCCGGTGGGGCCACCAGGCCCACCGCGTCGAACCTCAACTACGTCACCGGGCAGGCGCCGACACCAAACCAGGTGACCGTCGCCCTCGGCGCCACCGGACAGGTCTCGTTCTTCGCATCCGGCGGACCCGTCAACGTCATCGCCGACATCGCCGGCTACACCACCGCCGCACGTCTCACGAACCCACAGCTGGCCCAGAACCGTTGGGACCAGGACCTCGCCCGACCCGCCACGGTCGCCGCGGGCTTCGCCCCGTTCGGTGTCGCGTTCGACGGCACCAACATCTGGATCACCAACCTCCTCTCCGACACCGTGACCCGGATCAACGCCGCGACCGGCACTGCCGTCGGCACACCCATCGCCGTCGGCGACGGCCCGTTCGGTGTGGCGTTCGACGGCACCACCATGTGGGTGACCAACATCGGCTCCAGCAATGTGACCCGGATCAACGCCGCGACCGGCACGGTCGTCGGAACACCCATCGCCGTCGGTTCCAACCCGGTCGGGGTTGCGTTCGATGGCACCACCATCTGGGTCACCAACCAGGGCTCCAACAACGTGACCCGGATCAACGCCGCCACCGGCACCGTCGTCGGCACACCCATCACCGTCGGCACGCTTCCACGGGGGGTTGCGTTCGATGGCACCAACATCTGGGTGGCCAACTCCAGCTCCAACAACGTGACCCGGATCAATGCCGCGACCGGCACGGTCGTCGGCGCACCCATCACCGTCGGCACCAGCCCACAAGGCATCGCGTTCGACGGCACCAACATCTGGGTGGCCAACTCCACCTCCGGCAGCGTGACCCGGATCAACGCCGCCACCGGCACGGTCGTCGGCTCACCCATCACCGTCGGTTCCGCCCCGTTCGGTGTGGCGTTCGACGGCACCAACATCTGGGTCGCCAACTCCGACGACAACAACGTCACCCGGATCGACGCCGCGACCGGCACCGTCGTTGGCGCACCCATCACCGTCGGTACCACCCCGCTCGGCGTGGCGTTCGACGGCACCAACATGTGGGTCACTAACCAGGACTCCAACAACGTCTCGAAGCTCCGCGCCGGCTGAGCACCCACGAGGCAGACCGCGCCGTCCGAAGCGCGTCTCGGTGCATCTGCCGTCGTTGGCGCAGGTGGTTGCACCGAGACGCAACGACACAGGGGGCTCGGTCAGCGTCGTTCGAGACGGTGACGGGCTGATCCGGGCCGGGTGCCCGTGGGGCCAACGCCGCCGCCTGGGCGGCCGTGCCCCTGGGTGTCTCGGGGCCCGAGTCCCACCGAATAGCCTGCCGAACGACCGCTCATCGCGGCGGCACGGGTTCGAATCCAGTTGGGGGTACTGCACGAGAGCCCTGCGATGCAGGGCTCTCCTCGTTCCCGGCTGCGGGGCGGACCACCGATCGGAGGCACAGGTGACGGCGAACAGCGCGAGTTTCGACTTCTCGGGTGCCGCGGTGCTCGTGACCGGCGGGACCAGTGGCATCGGCCATGCAGTCGCCGCTTCGTTCCGTGACGCCGGCGCCGACGTGATGGTCACCGGCACCCGAGGGAGCGTCGCGGACTACGACACGGACCTCGCCGGGCTCGACTACCACCGGCTCGAGATCACGGACCCCGCGAGCGTCGACGAGCTCGCCAGCTCGATCGAGCGGCTCGACGTGCTGGTCAACAACGCCGGGGCGACGTTCCCCGGCGGCGGCGACGAGTGGGACCCGTCGACCTTCGCCGACGCGCTCACGCTCAACCTGACCGGTCCGATGCGGCTCACATCCGGGTGTCGCACGCAGCTCGCGTCCAGCGGGCTCGCCGGCGGCGCGAGCGTCGTGAACGTCGTGTCGATGGCGTCGTTCCGGGCGAACACGATCGTGCCCGGCTACTCCTCGGCGAAGGCCGGGCTGGTCGCACTCACCCGCAACCTCGCAGCGCACTGGGTGGGACGTGGCGTGCGGGTGAACGCCGTGGCGCCGGGCGTGATCGACACGCCGATGACCGCCCCGATGGCGGCCTTCCCCGAGATCCTCGATGCCGAACTCGCGCACATCCCGATGCAGCGGCTCGGCACTCCCGCCGAGGTGGCCGACGCCGTACTGTTCCTGTCGAGCGCTGCGGCGTCGTACGTGACGGGCACGACGCTGGCCGTCGACGGCGGCTACCTGTTGCCCTGAGCGGCGCGTTGCTCGCACCGCCACGAACGTACGGTCATGAACACACAACGAACACGAGGTGGGGTCGACACATGCTGCAGGTGAGAGTCCACGGGCCCGGTGATGTCCGCGTCGACGACGTCCCCGCTCCTGATCCGGGTCCGGCGGATGCCGTGGTGCGGATCGCGGCGTGTGGGATCTGCGGCAGCGACCTGAGCTACATCCGGATGGGCGGCATGGCCGGCCCCGGGCCCGAGCCGCTGTGTCTGGGCCACGAGATGGCCGGGGTCGTGTCGTGGGTCGGAGGCGACGTGTCGACCGTGTCGGTGGGGGACCGCGTGGTCGTCCAGCCCGGCAGCGAGGAACTCGGACGGATCGGCGGTGGCGGACCCGAGGGAGGGCTCACGCCCGAACTGCTGGTCCGCCACGCCGATGCCGGCTTCCTGCACCCGGTTCCGGCACACGTTCCGCTCGACGTGGCCGCGTTCGCCGAACCGCTCGCGGTGGGCATGCACGCCGTCGAGCAGGCCGACGTCCGCGACGGTGAGGGCGTGGCGGTGTTCGGGTGCGGACCCGTCGGGCTGGCGGCGGTGGCGACGCTGGTCGACCTCGGTCACGAGCGCGTGGTGGCCGTCGACCTGAGCGGGACCCGCCGTGATCTGGCCCTCGGACTGGGCGCACAGGCGGCGCTCGATCCGGGCACCGACGACGTGTGGGCCGCCCTCGCCGACCTGCACGGCACGACGCCGTTCATGTTCGGGCCGACCCCGGCCACCGGCGCGTTCATCGAGGCGTCCGGCTCGCCGAAGGTGCTGACCGACATTCTCGACCGTGGTCCCGTCGGTGGTCGGATGTCGGTCGTCGCGCTGCACTACGCGCCGATCGAGACCAGCTACCTGATGCTGCTGATGAAGCAGTTCACGATTCGTGGCTCGATGGAGTACCCGGAGCGGTTCGCCGATGCGATCGACCTGCTGGCGCGACGGGATCTGTCGTCGTTGATGACGGACCGGGTGCCGCTCGAACGTTTCGACGAGGCGCTCGCCACGCTCGAGGGCTCCAAGGAGTGCGGGAAGGTGCTCGTGACCATCGACGAGTCGCTCACGTGACGAACCCGGTCCCACCGGAGACGCACTGCTCGGTGATGGTGCGGTCGTGAACCGATACGCCCTGCTCGTCCGGCCGTCCGCCAACAGGGTGTACGACAGCGACGCACCGCGGTTGGCGGCAGCCGAACTGGCGTTGTTCGGCGATGCGGTGCTGGGCGGCCGCATCGGCGACATCGAGTCGGTCGAACTGGGGGGCGTCCCGTACCTCACGTTCGACTGCGATCGACTCGACGAACAGGACCTGGCGGTGCTGTCGCATCTGTCGGCGGTGTTCGCGCTCTACGAGCTCGAGGACGGGCGACTGACGCCGACAGCGATCACCTCGCCGGACCGCCTGCCCGACGACGTCATCACGATTCCGAAGTACCGGGGCAAGACCAACGAGCAGTTCACCCGGCTGCTGCTCAACGTGACGCTGCTGTCGTCGGCGTTCGCTCCCGAGTTGCTGGAGCGACGGTTCCGGGTGCTCGACCCGTTGTGTGGCCGCGGGACGACGCTCAATCAGGCGATCGTGCTCGGTCACGACGCCAGCGGCATCGATCTCGATGAACGCGACGTCGACGCGTACGCCGCGTTCATCCGGCGGTGGATGAAGGATCACCGGATCAAGCACCGTGCCGAGTTCGCGCCGGTGCGACGCAACCACCGCACGGTGGGGAAGCGGCTGCAGGTGTCGTTCGCTGCGACGAAGGAGGAGTTCCGAGCCGGGGACCTGCAGCAGCTCGACGTCGTGGCGGCGGACACGGTCGACGCACTCGAGTTCCACCGACCCGGTTCGTTCGACGTGATCGTCACCGACGCCCCCTACGGCGTGCATCACGGCAGCCGGACCGTGACCAAGGGGCTGCGTCGCGATCCGATGGACCTGCTCCGTGAGGCGGTACCCGTGTGGGCTCAGCTGCTCCGGGCCGGCGGCGCGTTGGGGATGGCGTGGAACACGAAGGTCGCCGGTCGTGACGAGGCCGCGGACGTGATTGCGGCGGCAGGTCTCGAGGTGCTCGACGATGACGCCCACCGGGCCTTCGCCCACCGGGTCGATGCGTCGATCCACCGCGACGTCCTGGTGGCCCGACGCACCTGACGGGCCGGTCTCAGGTGGCGTTCACTGCTTCATGCCGGGGTGCTGGTTCGCCAGGATCGGCAGCAGGAACCGCTTCGGTGCGAGTTGCGACGCCATGGCCGCCACGCGGTTGGCCGTGCCGGGAATGGCGATCTGCTGACCCTTCGCCATGGCGTCGACCCCGCACCGGGCGACGTCCGCGGCCGACTCCCACATGATCGACGGCATGGCCGCCTTGGTCTCGTCGAGATCGAACCCGGCGACGTCGCCGAACTCGGTCTCGACCGGTCCCGGGCAGAGCGCCGAGGCGGTCACGCCGGTGCCGCGGAGTTCGGTGTCGAGCGCCATCGTGTACGACCGCACGAACGCCTTGCACGCGCCGTAGCCGGCTTGGCCCGGGAGCGGCTGGAACGACGCCGTCGACGCCACGTTCAACACCGCGCCTCGACCGCGTTCGACCATGCCCGGCACGAAGCGGCTGCACAGGTCGGCCACGGCAGCGACGTCGACCTCGATCATCTGCAACTCGGCCACTGGATCGGACGTCGCCACGGTCCCGAGGGTGGACAGGCCGGCGTTGTTGACGAGCACGTCGACGGTCAGCCCCGCCTCGGCGAGGCGCTCCGGGATGGCGGCCCGGGCGTCTCGATCGGCCAGATCGGCGGCGACCACCTCGACACGGACGTTCCGGGCCCGCAGCTCCTCGGCGAGCGCCTCGAGTTTCTCGGCGCGCCGGGCGACGAGCGTGACGCCGTGGCCGCGTCGGACGAGTTCGCGGGCGATCTCGACGCCGATGCCGGCGGAGGCGCCGGTGACGAGCGCGGTGCGGTCAGGTGCGGGGGGCGGAAGGCTCATGCGCCGCAGGCTACGGCAGCGTCACTCGGCCATGCCCCGCGACGCGGGTCGGAGCGAGGCCGGGCGGCGCGTTGGTGCGCTCAGGTCCCGGTGAGCTCGGCGACGATCGGGGCGAAGGCATGGGCGCGATCACCGGGGATCACGTGGTACGAGTAGCCCCAGCGGTCACGACGCTCGTGGAGCAGTGCGCGGATCTCACCGGCGCTCCCCACGAGCGCGAGCGGTGATGCCCGGAAACTGTCGACGTCGGTGCCGAACAACTCGGCCATGACC